>CAYOXK010000004.1:0-35044 GCA_964407915.1 uncultured Gammaproteobacteria bacterium | reverse complement strand
CGCTTACTGCAGTGTGCGGGATTATCGGGGCACTGGCCATTTCGTCATTTCCGCTCACGTCGGGCTTTATTTCAAAGTCCATGATTTCATCTTCGGCCGCGTACGAGCATCTTGATACGGTTTGGTTCTTACTCGTCGCCGCCTCTGCCGGGGTGTTTTTACATGCTGGCATCAAGTTTCCTTGGTTTGTGTTTTTTCAAAAAGATTCAGGACTTCGACCGCCCGAAGCGCCCATCAATATGCGCATCGCCATGGTGCTATTCGCCGCGGGCTGCATCGTATTAGGGGTATTCCCTAGCCTTCTGTATAGCTTGTTACCCTACCCTGTTGAGTACGTGCCATACACGGTGGATCATGTGGTAACGCAACTGCAGTTACTGTTATTCGCAGGGCTTGCCTTCTTTGCGCTGTTGCCGCTCATGAAGCGCACCGAAACGATTAGTCTTGATTTTGACTGGATTTACCGACGTGCCATTCCTAAGCTTGCGAGCCTTCTCGATCGCTCTCTATCTAGCGGTGGTGCAGGGGTAAAAAGAGTGAGCAAGCAGACGGGGCGCACTGTGTTGGCAACGGTGCGCGAACAAAGCGAGCGCTGGTTCTCGAGTCGCGCACCCATGGGATCAACAGCGTTCTGGATGGCCGTGGTATTAGCGCTGTTCTTGATTCTATCTATCGTGCTTTAAGACGGGTAACGCAACAAGCGCATCCACGGTCATCTAAAAGCAACGCGCCGTATTTAAACGCTCGCTTTAAAACGAGACCCTTTATTTTAGGCTGGCTCATGCGCCAAAAAAAAGCCCCTCATAGAGGGGCTTTGTTACTTTCTACAGCGACCTAATGGCCTCGGCAAAGCGTGCGGGGCTCCATCAGCGTCGGCCGCAGGCTTGGCAGCCGATGATTAACGCATTCCATTAAGTAGCGCATTAAAGGTTTTACTAGGCCGCATGGCCGCATCCGCTAATTCAGCATCGGGGTAGTAATATCCTTTGATGTCAACGGGTGCACCTTGCGCGGCATTAAGTTCTTCAAGAATCTTCGCCTCGTTGGCTTTTAAGTCAGCCAAAAATGGCTCAAAGCGTTTAGCCAGATCTTTATCGTGGTCCTGCGCCACGACGGCCTCGGCCCAATACAGTGCCAAGTAAAAGTGACTACCACGGTTGTCTATCTCGTTTACCTTGCGCGATGGTGATTTATCGCTCTCAAGCAATTTTGAGGTGGCTGCATCGAGCGTGTCCGCCAATACTTGCGCGCGCGGGTTATTCGTTACGTCAGCAAGATGCTCAAAACTGGCCGCCGTCGCAAGGAATTCACCCAACGAGTCCCAACGCAAATGCCCTTCTTGTGTGAATTGCGTAACATGCTTGGGTGCCGACCCGCCAGCTCCCGTCTCAAATAAGCCACCGCCATTCATTAATGGCACAATCGATAACATCTTAGCACTCGTGCCCACTTCTAAAATCGGGAAAAGATCAGTCAAGTAGTCGCGCAGCACATTGCCCGAAACGGAGATCACATCTTTGCCTTTACTAATGGTTTCTAGCGAGAAGCGCGTGGCTTCAGCCGGCGACATAATGCGAATATCCAACCCTTCGGTATCGTGGTCGCCCAGATATTGCACAACCTTAATAATAAGTTGGGCTTCGTGTGGGCGATTTTTGTCGAGCCAAAATACGGCCGTGTCGCCCGTTTTGCGCGCGCGCTTTACTGCCAACTTTACCCAATCTTGAATAGGGGCATCCTTGACCTGGCACATCCGCCAAATGTCGCCTTCTTCTACGGCATGCTCGAACAAGACCTTGCCAGTACCCTCGTCGATTACGCGCATATAACCATCGTATTCAAGCTCGTACGTTTTGTCGTGCGAGCCATACTCTTCCGCTTTTTGCGCCATTAGGCCGACATTCGAGACACTGCCAATTGTGGTGGGATCCAAGGCACCATGCTTTTTACAATAATTGATCACTTCTTCATAAACATAGGCATAAGTACTTTCTGGAATAACCGCTTTCGCATCCCGTAAATTACCTTTCATGTCCCACATCTTGCCAGAATTACGAATCATGGCCGGCATGGAAGCATCCACAATCACATCGCTTGGCACATGCAAATTGGAAATACCTTTGTCTGAGTCCACCATCGCAATCGCTGGTCGGTCCTCATAGCATTTCATTATGTCTTGCTCGATCTTCTCTTTTAGATCACCCGAAATTTGTTCGATTATGCTGTACAGATTGCCCAATCCGTTATTGGGCTGCACGTTGAGCTCTTTAAAAAGCGTGGCGTATTTTTCGTACACATAGCTGTAATAAACTGTAACCGCATGGCCAAATACGATGGGATGCGACACTTTCATCATGGTCGCCTTAACATGCAAACTGAAGAGTATGTCGCGCTTTTTCGCATCGTCGATTTGCTCTTGATAGAACTTACGTAACGCCTTTTTACTCATAAACATCGCGTCAATTACTTCACCGGCTAACAACTCGACATGTTCCTGCAAGTTTTTACTGTTGCCATATTTATCGGTAAATTCAATGCGTACGAGACTGTCTTGCAACATCGTGCGCGAGCGCTCGCTGGTGCGAAAATCGCCACCGTTCATCGTTGCGACGTGCGCTTTTGAATCCGGCGACCATGCGCCCATGCTATGCGGGTGCTTACGCGCATAGTTTTTAACAGCGGCCGGCGCACGACGGTCCGAATTACCTTCGCGAATAACCGGGTTAACGTTGCTGCCTTTTACCTGCTCGTACAAGTCGCGTACTTTTTTCTCTTCGTCGGTTTGCGGATCGTCGGGGAAATTTGGCAAGGCGTAGCCTTTGGCTTGCAGCTCTTTAACCGCCGCTTTTATTTGCGGAATCGAGGCGCTAATGTTCGGGGTTTTAATAACGTTGGCTTCAGGCTTAAGTACGAGCTCCGCCAACTCTCCTAGGGCATCGGGCACGCGTTGCTCTGGCGTCAGATAGTCCGCAAACACCGACAACATGCGCGCCGCTAAGGAAATGTCTTTAGTTTGAATATCGACATCACAACTAGCTGCGAATGCTTGTAATATGGGCAGCAGCGAACGCGTTGCGAGGGCCGGTGCTTCATCGGTAAGGGTGTAATAAATAGTAGGCTTTGATGAGCTCATATTGTTCTTTTACCTAAATATAGTAAGTTTACGAAGCAGTACAGGGCGCTAACTGTCAACGCTGCTATGCGTTTGTCAAAAGCAAGTTTACTGCAAACAACCGCTGCCATTCACTGCGCTAACAAC
Organism: uncultured Gammaproteobacteria bacterium; assembly: GCA_964407915.1. Classification (GTDB taxonomy): domain Bacteria; phylum Pseudomonadota; class Gammaproteobacteria; order Arenicellales; family Arenicellaceae; genus Arenicella. The sequence goes on along the minus strand of CAYOXK010000004.1, from coordinate 31,785 downwards.
AAATGCCAACAACTGCTCACTACTGCACACAAACTCTGTTATCACTGTGTTCAAGCGCTTACAATGCAGCCCTAGAACGGGAAATCTTCTGAGCTGAATAATAGCACACCTCGCATTATCAGGAATTTACGTCGGCTGACTAATTAATTAAAAAAGCTTCGCTGAGTTAAATCGAAATCAACGCCAGGTAACCAGTCTCGTTCCTAACAAATAAGTGTCGTATGCGTACCGTTGCAAGGCGCGATCATGCAACGCTAGGTAAACTAAATTTACTGCTGAACCACTCTCTTTCATGAACCAAGCACGCAAAATATGGCACCCTGATGTGACGGTTGCCGCCATCTGCAAGCACGAGGACCGTTATTTACTGGTTGAGGAACGCTCCAAGTCAACTGGCGAAATAGTCTTTAACCAACCCGCAGGACATTTAGAGCCTGGCGAGAGTATCGAACAAGCGGTCATTCGCGAAGTACTAGAAGAAACTTGCCGCCATTTTACACCGCGCGGTCTGGTTGGCTTGTATCGCCTTGAGTTGTCTGAACAAAAAACGTACATACGCTATACCTTTTTTGGCGACGTGAGCGCCCGCGATTACAACGTAGCTCGAGACCCTGACATTATTGCCACCCACTGGTTAAGCCGCCGCGAGATAATGCAGCACCAAGCCTTGCGTAGCGAGCTGGTAATGCAATGTATTGAGGATTTTGAAAATGGCCCCAGATTCCCTCTAACAGTGCTCAAGGATGGCAACAACGGGTAGTTCCTCTGCTTTTTATCCCCTCTAGCCATTTAACCTAAACAACATTTTTACACATGAAACCACACGTTATTGTTGGCATGTCGGGCGGAGTTGACTCCTCGGTCGCCGCCTATTTGCTGTTAGAGCAAGGCTATAAGGTGAGCGGCTTGTTCATGAAAAATTGGGAAGAAGATGATACGCAAGAGTACTGCGCAGCCGCCGCCGACTTACGCGATGCAGCGCAGGTATGCGATCGCCTTGGAATCGAACTGCACGAAGTTAATTTTGCTCATGAATACTGGGAAAATGTGTTTGAACACTTTCTGGCAGACTACCAAGCCGGTCGCACGCCCAATCCAGATATTCTGTGCAACAAAGAAATCAAATTTAAGGAATTCTTACTGCAAGCACAAACCCTAGGCGCAGACTATATTGCCACGGGGCACTATGTCGCGAAAGATAAGTGCAGCGTCGACTCAAAGCACCCGTTGGGTGAATATCGCTTACTCAAAGGCTTAGACGGTAACAAGGATCAGAGCTATTTTTTATACACTCTGCAACAACACCAACTCGCGAAAAGTTTATTTCCACTAGGCGAGATATCCAAGCCAGAGGTGCGTGCAATTGCCGATGCTCAAGGGTTCGTAACACATAACAAAAAGGATTCCACAGGAATTTGCTTCATTGGTGAACGGCGCTTTAAGGACTTTTTAAGCGAGTACCTAAAGCCCAATCCCGGCAACATGGTGACCGAGCAAGGCATCACGGTGAACCAACACGATGGCCTAATGTACTACACCCTAGGGCAACGGCATGGACTGGACATTGGCGGTGCGGGAGAAGCATGGTATGTGGCGGGTAAAGACTTAGAACGCAACGAATTGGTCGTCGTGCAAGGCCACGACCACCCAGCCCTCTTTACCCAAACTGTGGTCGCAACAGAGCCAGACTGGGTTAGCGCAACACCGCCCCCGACGCAGACGCCATTAATGGCTAAAACGCGGTATCGTCAAGCCGATCAACCCTGTCAAATAACCGCATTAAGTGAAACAGAAGTGACCGTACACTTCGAGCAACCGCAAAGGGCAGTTACGCCTGGACAAGCATTGGTTTTGTATCAAGACCGTTGCTGTTTAGGTGGTGCCACCATCGAGCGCTCGTGGTAGCCGTTGTTATGTAGCTTTCTGACAATGCGTCGGCACGCGAAGATTGTCGCCCTCAGATGGTGTGTCAATTCTGTCTAAGACGCTGAAAAAGCGTTCGAAGTCTTGCTCGCAGGCCGCAAATAATTGTTTAAATTCCAACACCTGATCGCGATAACTGCTCATGGCTGCGAGGCGGGCATTGTTGACCGGTTCGGCAAACCAGCCATCGTAACGCGCGTCTCCGTTCCAGTGCTCCTGTTTGAGTTGAGCATAGCGCTCTAAAAGTTCCGCATGGAGCTGTTGCTTAGCACTGCGGAGCCGCTGCTTGTGCTGTGTTGCGATGTCGTTATCTAAGTGCTTTAACGCTTGCACCTCTTGCGTGGCGTACAAGGCATTAAGACGCGCTTTATGCTGATTAATCAGATCGTCAAAATCGGCTCGTCTAAGCACCGCCGTTTGGTAGTCAAGCAAGGCCGCCGCGGCCTCTGATGAATTATTGCTTAGTGCAATTTTATATTCTAACCAACGCGCCATGGCCGACTCAGCAACGGCTGATGCCAATGCTTCGTTAAAGTCAGTATCACCTGCAATGTAGAGCTTTTGATGAGTCAGTTCATGCAATAACAGCTCAGCCAAGTACACCTCGCCATAGGCAAGCATTGACGGTAACACTGGGTCAGCAAACCAACCTAGAGTTGAGTACGCTGCAGCACCTCTCACATAAACGTCCAGATGCTCTTGCTCTTGCAGATCGCGGGCAAACTGTTGCGCGCGCTGCTCACTAAAATATCCCCGATAGCTCGCGCAGCCTATTACCAAGTAACACCACTGCTTGGCTTGCAGTGCAAACTCCGGCGCGGCCGTCACCACGTATACCGGAAAATCGCGATCAAGCGGCACATAAGTTTGATAGCTATTATTAACTGGCAGACCGATTTCGGCTTCAGCAAAGTCGAGGATCATCGGCACTTGTTGCAACAGATCGCGCTCGGGCGCTACGCTTTGCTCGATCGCTTGCTCAAGCGGTATGCGAGCGAGCATCAAACGAGAATGGCCGAGCACACTCTGCGTATAAAACTGCACGCTTGCGCACCCTGATACGCCAACCAGGGTGGTCAGCAAAATGACGGTGATAGTGAGCTTTTGAATCATAGAGTTAAACAAATTGCCGTCGATCGTTTAACTAATCGGTATACGCCAAATACCCAGTATGACTACTCACCGTCACCTACAATGAGTTCAGCTAACTGCTCTCCGAGCTGCACTTGATCATGTAACGCACATTTGCGCCGCTTGCGCAGTTCCACTTCGCCGTTCACGCACACTTGCCCATCGGCAATCAGCGCTTTAGCCTCACCACCGCTGTCTACCCAGTCAGCAATCTGCAGTACTTTATAAAGTTCAATTGGAAATGCTCTAATTTGAATTTGCTGCATATGTCTGAGGTGAATTCTTCCTGTTGAAAGTTAAGTTTACCAAGCGGTGCAATAGAGCCCTACATTGGGTATTATCGCTTGGCCTAAACTCCGAACAACAAGCAATTATGGTTCAAGCACTACACAGTCAACACACTAGCACATTCCTTGAGTTCTTGAATCAAGCAAAAGCGAGCATTGTGGTGTCGACGTATCAAGCGGGCAAGCTCATTTTGTTACGCTCTGCCACCGACTCTCTGAATACGCATTTTGTCAGTTTGGCCAAGCCGATGGGCGTGGCATTTCAAAATGGTCGTTTAAGTGTGGGATCGGGAGTGCAAGTAATTGATTACTTTAATATGTCGAACGTGGGGCCAAAGGTAGCACCCGTCAACACCCACGATGCGGCGCTATTGCCGCGTCGTCTGCACTACACGGGTGACATAGACATCCATGAAATGGGTTTTTCCGACGACAACGAGTTGTGGCTAATCAACACCAAAATGTCGTGCTTGTGTACCTTAGATATCAACTACAGCATAGTCCCTAAATGGAAGCCACCCTTTATTAGTGGCTATGATCTAACCGACCGGTGCCACCTAAATGGATTAGGAATGCGCGACGGCAAACCACGCTATGTGAGCGCGCTAGGCACCACTGACAGTCCCGGCGGTTGGCGTAATAACAAAGCCTTTGGCGGTATGCTCATGGACATCGACACCGATGAAATGATCATTGAAGGATTGTCGATGCCGCATTCGCCACGCTGGTATCAAAATAAGCTATGGGTGTTGGAATCGGGTGCAGGCCAACTCGTCGTAATCGACGAAAAGACCGGTGCCAAGAATGTGGTTGCCGAAGTGCCTGGATTCTGCCGCGGCTTGGACTTTGTGCAGAACTACGCAATTATCGGCTTATCACAGGTGCGCGAAACGGCGGTCTTTGCTGGCTTGCCGCTCACCGAACGCGAGCAAGAACGTCGCTGTGGCGTTTGGATCGTGGACATTAACACTGGCAACACCGTCGCATTTTTAGCCTTTTCAGAAGGCGTGCAAGAGATATTCTCAGTGCAGATGGTGCCATGGCGCTACCCTGCGCTACTCGACTTGAACGATCCCTTATTGAGCAACAGCTTCTCAATTCCAGACGAGGCTCTGGCCCAGTTTGTACCACCAGACCCCAAACAGATCAAGATTGATCAGGCGGTGGGTCATCATCGTCGCAAAGAGCTCACCGAAGCCATAGCGCTGTATTTAGAGTTGCTCGAAAATGATCCTGATAATGCGGTTTTACGCTATCACTTAGGCGTTGCCTATTCGGATCAAGAAGAATGGGATGCGGCTATTAATACGCTCGCTAGCTTGGTAGCCGAACAAAACAACCACGCCGAAGCCTGGAATAGCTTGGGACATGCGCACGCCGGCAAACTGGAGTTTGATGAGGCTATTCGCTGTTATGAGTCGGCTATTAAAGCCGACCAACAGTACGCCGTGGCGCACTTTAATCGTGGATGTTTGAAGATTCGTATGGGCGACTTTGCCGAAGGCTGGCCAGAATATGAGTGGCGTTGGAAAATGCCCACGTTTCATCCTTTTAATTGCCCTCAACCGCAGTGGCAAGGTGAAGACATCAGTGACAAAACTATTTTGGTACACACGGAGCAAGGTAACGGCGACGCCATACAATTTGCCCGTTTTTTACCGCTCGTTCGGGCGCGGTGCAAGCGCTTAGTGTTCGTTTGCACTGAACCACTGCGTTTGCTGTTCAAGCATATGGACTGCATTGATGAAGTGCGCTTACCGGGCAGCTTACCCAGTGATTGGTTTGATGTGTACGCCCCTATCATGAGTTTGCCGGGTGTACTCGGCATAACGCTCGATAATTTGTTGACCGAAACGCCCTATTTACAGATTCCGCCCGCCGTGGTCGTAGACCCGCTACCAAGCAAGGCAGAAGGGTCCAAACCAAAAATTGGTCTGATTTGGGCCGGCAGTCCCACACAACAAATTAATCATCATCGTTCTTGCCCAATTGAAGCCATGCTTGAACTTACGCAGAGCAACGGTAAGCAGGCTCCCGACTATGAGTTCTACAGCTTGCAAATGCCGCTCACGAGCGAACACAAGCAGCTTTTACAGGAGCATGGTATACATGATCTTGAAAGCGAACTCGTTAGTTATGCACATACTGGTGCGCTCATTGAGCAACTGGATTTAGTGATCTCGGTATGCACATCGGTGGTGCACTTAGCCGGTGCGCTCAATAAAAAGAGCATCGTCTTATTGTCGCCACATGCGGATTGGCGATGGATGGAGGATGAGCAGAGCACTTGGTACCCCAACACTAAAATTTTACGGCAAGCAACGTCGGGTGATTGGGCCGAATTAATCGAACGGGTAAAGCTCGAGATACCTAAGCAACTCGCCTAACTTGTAAGAACCCTCTAATTAGGCATGGCACCTTCATGGCGTAGCAACCAAGCTTTGATGTCTAAGCCATAAGCGTAGCCAGTTAGCTGCCCGTTACTGCCAATAATTCGATGGCAAGGTATGATGATGGCGATGGGGTTGCGCCCATTGGCGGACCCTACCGCGCGCACAGCGGTGGGGCGCGCAACGGCCAGAGCGATGTCGGCATAGCTGGACGTATGCCCGGCAGGAACCTCTAACAACGCTTGCCATACTTGTTGCTGAAATGGGGTTCCCTGCGGCGCGAGTGGCAAGTCGAAGCGCACTCGCTCACCCTGAAAATACTCGTCTAATTGAGCGCTTGCAGAAGTGGTAACAACGCTTGGATTTTCTAAGCCGGCCGCACCAACAAACTGTACAGCGCTTAAGCCGTGTGCATTAGCTTTTATAGCTATTACTCCAATCGGTGTATCAAGATATTCCACATAGTCGGTTTGCTCGGAATGTCCACGTTCTCTATTCATAGTGCGTCTCTATTAATACGATGATTGATCAGTCTCTAACCTGTTTGAGCCTAGAGTTGATACCACAACTGCAGCGTTGCATAACTACGCCAAGGCTTTAGTTGTGAGGGGTCAAGGGCAACTGCATCCTCGTGGGCTAGGCGCTTAAGCGCATTATTGATACCCGCGTCGCCCGCAAGCCAAACATCAGGATGCTTAAGCGCACGCAGTTTTACGTAATTAACGGTCCATGGCCCAATCCCCTTCAACGTCAACCACTCATCCACATTGGCGGGGTCTGCGCAGGTCAGTAAATGCTCACTTAGTCGATGCAATGTCTGCTTGCGACTGCCCGGCATCGACAAAAAATGTAAATCGCTGGCCAGTACGCGTTCTGGGGTGGGAAAGAAATAGCGTAAATGGGGTTCACCATTAGCCATCGGCTCGCCCAATTGATGCACGAGCTGCGTCACTAATTTTTGCGCTGCCAGTACGCTCACCTGTTGTCCTAATATGGCTCGAACTCCTGCCTCGAATAGACTCCAAATACCCGGCACACGCAATCCAGGGTTGACGGGCAGATACGTACCCAACACAGCCTGCAGGTGAACATCTATTAGAGCAATCGGGGCATCTACATCAAACAATGCCTTAATCCGTTGCACGACCGGGTACAAAGCTTCAATGTGATCGAGCTGAATTTTAACGTCAAAGCGCGCAGCGTCGGCTCTCGCTACAATACTAAAAGCACCGTGCGCATTTTTGTCTCCGTGGGCATATTCAAACGTGCGTTGATAACGCGTGCCGTCGCAATACTCCAAGCCTTCGATACACCGCGTGCGCAAAAACGAGAACAGCGCGGATGTGTCATAGGGTGGACGAAAGCTTAACTGCAGTGTTAGGTCAGCGCCACCACCCAGATTTTGCTTGCGTAGCGCGCTCGGCGTGAGTTGAAGTTGCTGCTTTATCGCATCGTTAAAACGTCGAACGCTGTTAAAGCCTGCGGCAAATGCAACATCACCAATGGCTAACTGCGTTTCTTGCAGCAATTTCTTGGCGAACAAGCATTGTTGATATAGAGCGTACTGCTTTGGTGAGACACCGAGATGGTTGGCAAATAATTTGCGCACATAGCGGTCACTAACCCCGAGTCGCGTCGCGAGCGTGACCAGGTTTGAGTCACTCAAATCGCCTTGTTGTATTAGGCGCATGGCGCGGCGTAAGGTTGTTTCACTCCCTAGCCAAGCGTTGGAACTGGGGGCGCTATCTGGCCGGCAACGCAAACAAGGCCGAAAGCCCGCTTGGGCCGCACTAATCGCTTGGGCAAAATAAACAACGTTTTGTTCGAGCGCAGGGCTTGCGGGACAAATCGGCCGACAATAGATACGAGTGGTTTTAACCGCCACAAAGAATAGACCATCAAAACGTGCATCCCGAGCTTGGCGGGCTCGGGCACATTCCGCCGCCGTCAATTCAGTAGGCGCGCTCTCAGGCAGATTGGAAGCGCCAACCAACTGGGGAGAGACTATCGATGAACGAGAAGAGAGGGTCATGCGCTCATTTTAGCGCACGCCCCTTGCGGTATTAGCTGTTTTCGGAACTTTTAGTTAGGCGGGTTCAATCAGAGCTTAACGTTTAAATCCCAGATCAAACTCTCCGCCCTTTGCAATCGAGCGTTGGTATGCCGGGCGCGCCTCCATACGCTGCACAAACGACTCCAAATTCGGATAGTGGCGTAAGCCACCGCCCGCGTTTGCTCCCTGTAGATTAAACGTCACTTGTAAATCGGCGCCACTAAACTGATTGTCAATTAAATAGTCTTGCCCTTCGAGCAAACCATTAACGTAACCTAAATGATTGGCAACACGCTGCTGCGTAAAACCTTTAAACGTCTCGTCGTTGATCGGCAACATGCGAATAAACAGTTGATCGAGCAAGGGAGGACTCAACGAACCCTCGGGATAATGCATTAACTCGATGTACTTGGCATACGCCATCGAATCACGCGTTGGCATAAATTTGCCGTTGCCAAAGCGTTCGATTAAATACTGCACCACCGCACCCGACTCCGCCATCACCAAGTCATCGAGTTCCACTACTGGGGCTTTACCCAATGGGTGAATAGCCTTGATATCGTCAGGGGCGGCAAAGCTAGGCTGGCGCTTATACGCAATTATTTCGTAGTCAAGTTCCAGTTCTTCTAAGGCCCATAGAATACGCTGCGATTTGGAATTGTTGAGATGGTGGACTTTTATTTTCATTTAGCTTACTCGGGTGTTAGTCGCCGTAAAGGGATTTATAACAAGCTTAAAGATCGCGATACGAGTCGTCTTTTTTATCAACGAGCCGCTGCATGGCAGCAAACTCAAGATCACCAGGGCCGGTAGCGCCCATGCCTCGCATTTGTAATGCAAGTAGCTCTTGAGTGCGTTCGGCAATATCAAGACCAACAGGGTTTACCGGCTTACCGGTTTGATCCACTGACACTTGAATTTCGCACGATCGTTGTAGCGCCACCATATTAAAAAACATGGCTGGGATGGTTGGTCCGCAGGTTAACAAACCATGGCTCTTGAGAATGAGCATGTTCTTATTGCCCAAACTCGCAATTAACTGCTCTTTCTCGCCATCCATAACCGTGATGCCATGAAAGTCATGGTACGCCACCTGTCCGTACAACAACACGGAATAGAAGTTATCGATGCGCAAACCGTCTTGCTGGCACGCCACCGTCATTCCAGCGGTTGAATGAATGTGGCCGATGCAGTGTGCGTCATCACGCACACCGTGAATGGCCGAGTGAATAAGCATACCGGCTGGGTTTACGGGATAGTCCGACTTCTCGACGATGTTGCCAGCCACGTCCACCTTAACCAAATTAGAGGCGGTCACTTCAGAGTAATGTAGTCCGTAGGGATTAATTAGAAAATGACCGTCACCACCAGGCACTTTTACAGTGATGTGGTTGTAGATCATTTCGCTCCAACCCATATGGTCGAATATGTGATAACAGGCCGCTAGCTGAATGCGTAACTCTTTTTCTTCAGGGCTCATAAGATTCCTCCGGTGGATCTAACTTTATGAATAACGTTCATTACAACTTAAATTGTGAGTGCACATAGTGTGACGGCATTAAGCGCTCGCGTGCAAGACCGTCTAACCCATCGCTAAGCCACGCTATCGCGAAAATATAGGCGATTGTGCAACCGCTGCATGGGTGTAGACACTTTAAACTCAAGCAAGCCGGCAAAGCCCAGTCCAGCCAACCATGCCGTCGCAGTGTTGCTCTGTGCAAGCGCCGCCACATGATTACCTTCAAGCACTCGCTGCAGCATCCAGAGGCTATAGGGAATGACGACTCGCTGATCGCATACTCCCTCTACACAAAACTCGTGTGTGCCGATAAAACGCTTCACGGCTTCGGGTTGGCTCGTGTTAGACGGTTCAACGGTAGGAGAATTCTTCTCGCGCCATTCATACAGTGCTGTATCGGTTGCCAGCAAAACCGGGTACTGCTCTGATGCCATGCGCTGCAAGATCGGCTCGAGCGTTGTCGGAATCTGATCATCGCCGAGCCATTCGCCCTGTTGTAAATGAGGTTCGGGGCTCAGCATACGCTCAACCCAGTCGACCACCGCAGGCGCGCGTTGCCGCATGAGCGCGCCCGGCATCGGGTCGCGGTATAAATGTGCATACAACGGCCCAATAAAACCAAAGTCGGCTATGCACGGTTTGCTTCCAAGTAAAAACGGCAGCTGTTCAAAGTGCGCTTGCAGTTCGTCCAACAAAGCCAGATAGGACTTTTCTATAGCTGGAATCGTACGCTCAGTAACACCTAGACTGACCACCGATTTACGAAAGCGGGCGCCTAAGCGCGCGCCCAACCATCCACGCACAGGCGCGGGCGCCCATGGCAGTGCAATACGACCAAACTCTTGATAGATAAATGGTTGATTTTGTTTGGGAAAGTTCCAACGATAATGCATGGCCGGCAGCACCAACCATTCATCCGCATACACTTCCAATAACTCCGCTACCAAGCGCTGCTTAGGCGTAGTGGGCAACGCAGGATGCTCAGGATGGCGAGCCTCGAGCGCTTCGATAATAATCGACGTATCTTGCAAGTACTCGTTATCAGGCGTTTGCAACACGGGCATATACTGCACGCCGGTGTGCGGCACAATGATGTCGCGGTACGTTTTTAACGTAGCCGCGACCTCATTAAACGGTAAACCCTTCTTGCGTAAATACGCCCTTACTTTGCCCGTGTAATACGATACTTGCGCACCATATAAAATGTAAGAAGCCGACATTAGCCGTAAGCAAGCTGATTGAATTCCTCTTGAAAAAAGTCACCACTACCAAACAGCAGATTTATCATCAACAGGCGTTTTACGTAATGCCCCACATCAAGCTCGTCAGTAATACCCATGCCGCCATGAATCTGGATCGCTTCGTCGCCAATGTGCTTACCGCTTTTAGCCACAAGGGTGCGTAACGCAGCCACCATTTTGTGCTTAGTGTCGGCACTGTTCTCTGGATTTTCCAGCTCACACAAAGTGCCTACTAACAACGACTTAGTTTGCTCAAAGGCCATAAACGTATCGACCATGCGGTGTTGCAACGCTTGAAACGAACTGATCGTTACACCAAACTGTTTCCGCGTTTTACTGTAAGCGACCGTCGTTGCATTGAGCTTTTGCATTATGCCCAACGCTTCCGCCGCTAGGGCCACATGCGCGGTTTGCATAATGTTAGCCACAACAGGAAAGGCCTCACCCGCTGTGCCGAGCAACTCGCCCTGCACACTGTCTAGTTGCAGGTCGGCGGCTTTATGGCCATCCATTAAGGTATAGTCCTTGCGGCTCAAACCCTTTGCGTTGGCATCGACCAAAAAGAGACTTAAGCCCGTTTCGTCAGTTTGCTCGCCTGCTGTGCGCGCCAATACAACCAAATGATCCGCGCTCGGCGCGTCAATAACCACGCTCTTGTGGCCATTCAATGTGTAATGATCGCCGTCGGCTTTAGCGGTTGTTTGTACATTACTCAGGGCAAAGCGCGCCTGTGGCTCGTACAGCGCGGCCGCCCCTTTGAGCGTACCGCCAATTAAGCCCTCTAAGATAGCGGCTTTTTGCTCACTCGAGCCTGCCGCGCTAACCAAGCCGCCAAACAGCACTAAGTTACTAAAGACGGGTTCTACGATTAAGGCTTTGCCGAATTCTTCCATCACGGCCGCTAGGTCCACTACTCCACCGCCAAAACCACCATCTTCTTCGGCAAATGGAATTGACAACCAGCCCAGCTCGGCAAACGTTTGCCAATGCTTTTCGCTAAAACCGGCGGCACTAGCCGCCGCCACTTTACGCTGATCAAAACTATAGTTGTCTTGCACCCAGCGCTGAATACTGTCTTTTAGGGCTTGCTGCTCTTCGCTGTATTCAAAATTCATTTTAATTCTCCTGCTTACAGACCGAGCACGGCCTTAGAAATTACGTTGCGTTGAACCTCGTTGGAGCCACCATAAATGGTAGCTGCACGACCATACATATAGGCGCGACGAGCCGCCGAACCTTGTTTGTGTAAGTCGTTAACATAGTCAGACTCAAGTGAGCCCGAATACGCGCCTATCGTTTCCATGCGCAATTCTTGCAATGCTTGTTGAATCTCAGTGCCTTTGATCTTGAGCAGGCTCGATTCAGGGCCCGGTGTATCGCCCGCACTCAGTGAGGCAAGCACACGTAGTTCCATATACTGCAAAGCCATCAGCTCAATCTCGATGTTCGACAATTTATTTTGGAAAATAGGATCATCGAGCAGCACACCTTTGCGATTAGTTTGTTGCTTGGCTAACGCTTTTATATCCGCCAACCAGCGCTTGCTATCACCGACGCCGGCAATGGAGGTGCGCTCGTGTGCGAGCAATGCTTTGGCGTACGTCCAGCCTTGATTTTCACCGCCGATCAAATTGGCTTTAGGCACACGCACGTTGTCGAACACTACTTCGTTAAGGCTATGATGACCGTCGATGGTGTGAATCGGGTTTACCGTCACCCCGTCGGACTTCATGTCAATTAATAGAAAGCTGATGCCTTGCTGGCGCTTATCAAAGTTACCCGTGCGCACCAAACAAAAAATCCAGTCTGCGTATTGCGCATAAGTCGTCCAAATCTTGGCACCATTTACAATATAGTCATCACCGTCAGAAACAGCTTTGGTTTGTAGATTCGCCAAATCAGAACCCGCACCTGGCTCAGAATAGCCTTGGCACCACCAATCATCACTGGCTAAGATGCGCGGCAGAAAGCGTTGCTTTTGCTCATCATTACCAAAGCTAAAGATAACGGGGCCCACCATACGTAGACCAAACGGCACCACGTCGGGCGCACCCGCGGCACATCGCTCAGTGTCGAAAATAAACTTTTGCACATCGGTCCATCCCGTGCCACCGTACTCTTTAGGCCAGTCGGGAGCGATCCAACCTTTAGCATGCAAAATCTTTTGCCACTCTATTGAGACCGCTTTGGTTTCTTTGGCGACCGCAAAACGCTGTTTTAGGTCATCGGTAAATGAAGTCGCGAAAAACTCGCGTACTTCTTTTTGAAATTCAAGGTCTTGGGCAGAAAAGGAGATATCCATAAAGCTACCTGTAATGATATAAGTTGAGAGGTCGACCTAGTGCCACGGAGCGGCGAGCGACACGCTTGCGTCGCGCAACTAGAGTCTAGTTTAAAGCGGCTTATAGTTTACACAATGGTAAACAGAAGCGGGTGAATAGCGACTATTTTGCCAGCCATATATCTGCCAGAGACTTACGCTCGTTGGGCGTTTCCTTAGCTCGTGTTTCCGCGTCCATGTCCACCGGATCTGTTACTTTGCCAATGGCGAAGGCCATTACCAATTTGTGCGTGTCAGGGTCTAGCTGCAGGTACTGCGTGGCTTCTGCAGCCTTAAAACCGCCCATACCGTGCGTGTAGAGACCCTCTAGCCGCGCTTGCAGCGACAAGCTCATCCAGGCAGCACCACAATCAAACTCGGCCCAATCGTTAGCTTTACCGTTATGTTCGAAATTACGCGTCGCCACCATAAAGCCCAATACAGCTGTATCTTTCGCCCATGCCTGATTGCCTTCTACCAACAAATCAAGATACGCACTGAAAGTAGCTTGGTTTGAAGTATAGATTCGCCAAGGTTGCGCGTTGAAACAGCTCGGTGACCAGCGGGCGGCTTGTATGATGCGCTCCATCGTAGCGTCATCAATCACCGTTTTGGTAAAGGCGCGTGGCGACCAGCGTTGCACGAACAACGCATCGGCATTGTTGTCGACTGAGCGTTTAGAAAAGTCAAAATCGGAATTGGACATAAAACGAGGCTCCTGCAAGGTATTCGAAATAACGAAAGCTAAATTGGGTATGACCCAGTAAAGCGTAGTGTAACTAATTCGGGAATAGTAATCGAATTAAGGTGGATACCTCATGAGATTGCCCGAAATCTAAAGGCTCGACGGCAATTACTCAACTCATATAAAAGAGACGCCCCGATAGGGGCGCCAAGACTCTCTCAGAAAATGGGTTTAGCGAGCGGTCAACTAAACCATGCTGACCACAAGCCTTACAACGAACTCGCGATCTACTTACTAGCCGCTTGCTGTTAACTCTGGAGCAACTAGGAACGGCTAGAATCGGGCGTCGCGTTCGAATACCAGTTGCTTGAGCGCGCTTTAACGCGCTGCCAAGCCCCTGTTCTGTAAACACGCCAACGCTCACCAAGAATCAGTAAAGCAGGCACTAGAAACAACGTAACGAAAAAAGCTATGAGCAAGCCGTACGACAGCGATACCACCACCGGCTTAAGCCATAACGCTTGGCTAGACTGTTCTAACATCATCGGCACCAAGCCAACAAAGGTAGTTACCGATGTAATCAAAATCGGTCGAAAACGTGACTTAGCCGCAATCTGAATGGCCTCCGAGACACTGTGTCCCGCTTTACGCTGATTGTTATACGCATCGATAAGCACTAAGTTGTCGTTGATTACAACGCCCGCCGCCGCGATGGTGCCAAAGTAACTGTAGATTGAGAACGATAGCCCAGTGATCAAGTGCCCTAACACCGCCCCCACTAAGGCAAAAGGAATAGCCGCGAGGATCACGCCAGGTTGCGAGTAGCTCTTGAAGGCAATCGCCAACATGCAATACATAGCAAACAATGCGAGCGCGAGCAAACCCATCAACTCGGCCATAAACTCTTGTTCAGCCGCCGTTTGCCCGATATTAGCTCGAGTCAGTCCGGGGTATTTAGCTTCCCATTGTGGGTAAAACTCTTTTTCTAACTCCTCAATAATTTCTTTTAACACAGGCTCTTTTAGATAACCCGTTACGCGTGCAGAACGCAATCCATCCCAATGATCAATCTTGTTTAAGCTTGGCCCGTAGGAAACATTGGCCACCGACATCAACGGCACTTCGCGCCCATCGTCCATGCGCACACGAAAGTTTTTAAGACTCTCAAGCGATTTACGGCTTTCCAATGGATAACGAAGCATCACGCGCACATCTTGACCATCTCGCGGTAGCCGCTGCACTTCCTCGCCATAATAGGCTTGGCGAACCTGCAACATTACTGCACCCAGGGTTAAACCTAATTTCTCAGCCCCAGGTTTAAGTTCAAAGCGTAATTCTTCATTTGCCGATTCCATACTATCGGTGACGTCCGTCAAAGCGGAGAACTGGCGCAATCGATCGCGTAATTCGGCCACCGCTGTACGTAAAATCTCCAAATCGGGATGCCGTACTGATATATCTAGGTCTGGCCCGTTATCGCCGTCAGTATAGGTAACCGACACTTGTTTGGCTTCGGCGACCTCGCCTATGAGTTCACGCAGACGTAATGCGGTCTCCTTGGCTGAAATAGCGCGTTCTTCAGGTGAAACCAAACGCAAAATCGCAATCACACTGTCTTTGCGGGAACGGGTATACCAGTTCTCAACCACCTTGCCTTCACCATCCTCTGCTTCGGCTGACACCTGCGCGACCAATTCTTCTTGAGCACGTTGTACATTCGCCAAGATTTCCAGCGCACGCGCAAATGTTGTGCCGTCGCGCAAATCGATATTAATCGCTACCTGCTCCGATTCAATGTCCGGGTTAAAAGCCGATTTAACGTAATTATTGCCCATCAAGCCAAATACCACGACGATAAACAGGGCGATAAAGACACTCAAGGTCGTGCCTGGCAAGGCGGCCGAGCGTTTCAACCAAGGGCCATAAGAGTTGTGACCAAAGTTGACGATACTTTCAGAAATACGATGCTGTAACTGCATCAATTTTCCACCCTGAGTACGCGCTTTTACATTGGAAAGATGCGCAGGCAAAATCAACAACGCCTCTACCAGCGAAAAGCCCAATGCCAACATCACCACCCATGAAATTTGCCGCGTAAACTCTTGCGTCGTACCACTCAAAAAGATCCACGGTAAGAAGGCGATGATTGTGGTCACGACCCCGAAGATAACCGGCTTGGTCACGGCAAACGCCCCATCACGGGCGCCACTTAGCCCAAGATTACCCTTTTCAAATTCAGTATGAACGCTCTCGCCGACAATAATCGCATCGTCTACCACAATCCCCAACACCAATAAAAAGGCGAACGTGGATAACATATTGAGTGAAATTCCCAACGTAGGCAAAAATACAAAAGCGCCGGCAAACGCAGTGCCGATACCCACTGATACCCACAGCGCAATGACAGGTCTAAGGGTTAAAAATAAAACGATGAAGACGAGGACAAGGCCCGAAAACGCCGCCGAGCCAATCGTACTCATGCGCGAATTAAAGTCCACGGCCGCATCAACCCACAGTGTTAACGACACCCCTTCGGGCAAGGTTTTACGCCGTTCCTCCAGCCAAGTATTAACCGACTTCGACATCAACACTACGTCCATATACTCGCTGGACATTACTTGTACGAGCACAGCTGGCTCACCATTGAGCGTGGCAAGAATCTCATTTTCGTCAAAACCATCCACAACCGTGGCAATGTCTTTCACGCGAATAGTGCCCCCTTCAGGTAACTGCCGCACGACGATATTCTCAAAGTCCGCTTCCTCGTAGGCTAGGTTGCGCGTACGCAACGTGTATTCCCCCGCATCGGTGCGCAAATTGCCAGCGGATAGATTCAGCGAACTGCCACGAATAGCACGCGCAATCTCGGCAAAACTAATTCCGTAGCGGCGCAACGCTGTCTCGCTCACTTCAATCGAGACTTCAGGGCTGCGCTGTCCAAATAACTCCACGACCGAAATTCCTTGTAAAGAGGCCACTTCGCGGCGCAATTCGCGCGCAAGATCGGTGAGTCTTTTCTCACCCACCGTGCCGTGTACGGCAATGCGGATCATTTCATTACGCGTTTGCCACTGTTGAATACGCGGCTGTTCGATATCGGGTGGTAAATTGGTAATGGATTCTACACGTGTTGTCACCTCGCTCATGATGCGCGAGAAGTCCGTGTCGTTGTCAGCCAGAATATAGACTCCGCCAAACCCTTCGCGCGATTCAGAGCGAATCCAATCTAAGTTTTCCAGATCCTTCAGCGACTCCTCTATTCGATTGACAATTTGCTCCTCTACGTCAGCTGGGCTAGCGCCTGGCCATGCGACGGTAACTTGCATACCTGGAAAGGGAATCGTTGGGAACATTTCGCGTTCCATTTTGCCGTACCCAAACACGCCCGCCATGAGGATGCCGATCATCAGTAGATTGGCGGCAACGTGGTTATCGGCCCACCATGCAATTATTGCTTTCATATAAGTTCCTTAATTGGGTTAGAGCAGCGCGAAGTTAAGCGCCAGTGGTGTCGCCGGCATCAACCGCTACACTACTACTACGATCGTCAGCCACAGGCTCGTCTTCGGATCCATCGGCAGCACCTTTCGGAGCAGCAATAGATTGCGGTTGAGCATCTAGCTGCGTCTTGACGGCCATGCCATTAAACGCGCCGGGAACCGGTGACACGATCACTCTGTCGCCTGATCTAACATCAGATGCATTGGGATCCGCTACTGCAAATTCTTCAGACGAGTAAATGACTGAAACCGCTTTTTTGCGCAGCACACCATCTTCCTCCACATACACCTCATTACCATGGCGAATAGCCACTCGAGGGATTTGTACCCCAGCCACCTTCGCAGCACCGTCTAGCTCCACATCTACGAACAGACCTGGCGCGAGCGGCACATCATGTTCACTCGTGCTTTCAAACGGCGCGTCGACTACTACGGTGGCATAAACTAAGCGGGTCTCCTTTTCTACGCTTGCGTCAACGCTGCGCAAATACCCAGGCCACTGCTGGCGCTCTACGCCAAACAAAGCCGACACCGTGGCGGGAATGCGCGGAGCCTCTGCGGTTGCATCGGCGGTTGCGGAGTACCCAAGTGATAAGCCTAGTTCGGCAATTTGCACATCGGTCATCGGAATACGAATCTCCATTGAGCGAGTGGCAAACACGCGTCCAATGCTCGATCCTCGTGCCATAAATTGTCCCAGTTCCGCCGCTTTATTAATAATGCGCCCATCAAATGGAGCACTAATAAAAGTACGCTGATAATTGAGTTCGGCTTGCGCCAGTTCCGCGTTCGCAGCGTCCAGGTTGGCGCGCGCTCGATCTACTTGCGGCTTATTCAGTGTTAACGGGTTCGCTTCAGTTACGGGACGGCCTTGCAGTTCTTCCCATTGTTTGGCGTTGGTCGCCGCTGTACCGAGTTCTACCTCTAAATCAACTTTGGCTGAAGCAACCGCGGCCGCAGCTGATTTAAGCGCTACTTGATAGTCTGCGTCGTCGATCCGCAACAGCGTATCGCCGGCTTTAAACTCGCCGCCCTCCACAAATTGGTCACTCACCGCAATGACTTTGCCCGTCACTTGAGTGATCAGCTCTATTTCGGTCTTAGCACGCACTTCGCCTTGAAACAGGCTGGATACACGTTGTTCTAGAAATTTCGCTGGAACCACATTAACCGTCAGAGTTGGGGCTTGGGTCTCTTCTTCAGGGGGCGCTGGTTTGAACACACCTAGCACCACCACAAGCGCCACACCGGCAACCATGACAAATAAAGGAATAAAAGACTTTAATTTAAATTTCATATTGTGTTCTGCTTGTTTCGATTGAACTGCGCAATGGGTTTGATATATGAGTTTAGCGTTACGGCGACGACACTTACTTACTAGGAGGGCGAATGCGTAAATGATCTTGCTATTTAAACTCTCTCAGAATGAATACATGAAGATCAACATTAGCCGCCGTAGGGTCCACAGTGAAGTCTCCTTGCTTGCTATTAAGACGCGCCTAATAGAAATACAGATTCAACTTTTGCTAAAAAAAGCGCACTATTTTGCGACCACAACCGAACACGGTTGAGGGCCGCGATTGGTAGATCGCCATACAAAAAAAAACCAGAACCGCCGTTTATACGCCGATTCTGGTCGAGTCGCGCTAAAGCGCTCTATCGCGTGGCGTATCTACACGCTATAACACTTCGGTAGCCGCTTCGCCGGGACTCTTATGTTGTTTCGCTAAGTCGGCATTGCGTTGATCTGCCGCCGCCCAGTCGCGCCGTAAAACTTTGGCCACCACTAAGAACGATAAAATAGACGGAATTAAGAGCAAAGTGGTAACCGTCATAGCCCAACGCATCGCGTCTAAGTAAGGATGACTGTCTCTAAAAAAGTCGATCATCCAACCCGTAAAGGTGGGGCCACCGCCTAAGGCAATCATATTCAAGATAAAGAAAAATAGGGCGGTAGACATTGCCCGCATATTGATCGGGGCAAGAGTTTGCGCGATCGCAAAACTGGGGCCTAAGTACACGCCCGAGAAAAACAATAAAAAGGTGGTTAAAACCAAATGGACAGCAACGGAATCAATCCAGAAACTGGCCATACCGATAGGCAAACAAATGCCAATCGAAATAGCAGGTAACCAACCATAAGCACGCAGATCGCGCAGCCCCCATTTGTCCGCTAAGCGTGCGCCAAAAAACGCTCCGCCCGCATAGGTAGTACCATTAATTACGCCCAGGATAATCATCAAGGTTTGAAAATCAAAGGTGGGGTCCAGTTCTCTTAAAAAAGTAGTCTGAAAAGCCGAGAAGGCATAAGACACGAACGAGCCAAAGGCGATACCAAAGCACATCGCCCACCAGGCTGGAATTCGCAAAAGCGTTTTGAGCGAAGTCGTGAATGGAGGCTGCTCAATGTCGGCATGATTGTCGAACTCCATAGCGCCGCGTTTGGGCTCTCGAATCAGGAGCCGCAGCACTACGGCCAACACGACACCGGTAATTCCCAAAAACACCAAGATTCGGCGCCAGTCAACGTCATTCCCAGAAATGCTCAGTGCCGTCACAAAATAAGCGGCCATAATGCCCAAGGGAATGCCCATAGAGTACACACCGAGCGCCCCTGCACGTTCTTCCTTGGCATAGAGATCCGAAATGATCGAATGCGATGGTGGGCTGCCACCCGCTTCACCAATACCTACCCCCATGCGCGCTAGGCCAATTTGCGCAAAGTTCGTCGCAAGTCCAGTGAGCGCGGTAAACGCGCTCCAAGTGGCTAAGGCAATGGAGAGAATATTCACCCGGCTGAAGCGATCTGCAAGCCACGCTACGGGAATGGCCACCAACGTATAAAAGGTAGCAAAAGCCAGACCAATCAATAGGCCCATCTGGGTATCGCTAAGCCCTAAATCAGCCTTAATGTAGGGGGCTAGAATACCGACGATTTGTCGATCAATAAAATTAAAACCATAGACTATGGTTAAAAGTACCAGAACCATCGAACGATAGCCCTTGTGCGGCGTATTACTATTAGCCATGCGATCCTCTTGTGGTGGTGTGGTGCGCCGACCTTATGCATGGCCAACTGCAATGATTACTCCTTTGAACCTAGAGTATACCCATAGACGATTCTCGAGTGTAGATCATTGACCCACTCCGACGTCGTGCGACGAACGATACTCGAATGCAGTGTCTTGCTATTTTACTCAGTAGCCACAAATACCTTATTGATCCAAGCGCCCAACGTTTCAATCTGCTGCATGTTGACCTCGTGCGCCATGGGATAGTCTTGCCAATAAACGCTGTAGCCTAACTCTTCGAGCGTAGCCACACTCCTTTGCCCCAAAGCAATCGGCACAACCGCATCCATAGTGCCGTGATGCACCACAATGGGAGTGGCGCGATTGGCTTCGCTAGCTTCGTTTGCAAGCGTATTCGCAAACGGTAAGTACGTGGACAAGCAGGCTAGGCCGGCCAAACGTTGCGGATGACGCAGGCCTTGGTGATACACGACGGCGCCGCCCTGCGAAAACCCAAACAATAGAATATGGTTGCTGGGAATGCCGCTGGCCACTTGCTCATCGATCAACCGAGCGAGCAGCGCGGCACTGTCAGCCATTCCCTCGGCATCTTGCTTGTCTTCAATGCGAATGCCCTTGATGTCATACCATCCAGGCATGCGCATGCCACCATTGATGGTAATAGGCCGATCGGGCGCTTGCGGAAACACAAACCGAACAGGACGACCTGCGTCTAAGCCGAGATGCGGCACCACCGGTACAAAATCATCGGCCGTGGCGCCCAGACCATGTAACCAAATAACCGCATGTTTCGGCGTGCCCTCGCCACTTTGAAGTTCGATTCGTTCGATACCATTGCGGTTTTGTAATTGCATAGTCTGGGTTTGGGATTGAGAAGACTGTTCTGCGGCCCTCATCGCCATGCTAACGGTAAGTGTCAGGATCAGAGCAAGCGATAAGCGACCCGCTTTAATCATTGTTGCGCTAATGCACCTTAAGGCCTAAATCGCTTAAGTAATATCGGTAGCATTACGAGATTGGCTAACAAGGCCGTGACCATCGCCATGGCGGTTAAAAAACCAAAATACATGGTCGGCACAAAATTCGACAACACCATAATGAGGAATCCAGCGGTGATGACCACGGTCGTGTAGAACATCGCCTGCCCCACATTTTGCGTGGCCACATCGGTGGCCGACTCATAATTGTGCGACAGCGCCAGTTCATCTTTAAACCTTGCCACAAAGTGAATCGAATTATCCACAGCTATCCCCACCGAAATAGCCGCAATGGTAATCGTCATCAAGTCTAAAGGAATACTAAACACACCCATGAAGCCCAATACAACCGCAGCTGAAAACACGTTAGGAATAATGGTAATGAGCGCCAGCTTGACATTGCGAAACAGCACGATAAACATCAAAAAGATCACAATAAAAACCGTGCCTAGCGTCAGTATTTGCGACTGAAACAAGGAATTAAGCATGTTGTTATACAACACTAACATCCCCGAAATATTGACTTGCTCGGCTTGCAAACCGTGCTCATTAACGAGCATTGCGCGAATATCTTCAATTAACTGATTTCGGTCCAAGCCCTTAGCACTTTCAAATACACGAATATTAATATGTGCTTGATTTCCGTCGGGTGCGATATACGGCTTAAATAACGTCTGCTTGAGTTCTTCGGGGACCACGTTAACCAAAAAGGCCATATCAATATTGTCTAAAGGCTTCGCGTCACGCAGATTTTCGAACACGCTCATCGTGCTCGCTAACGACAAAACCTTGCCCGTTGCAGGCATGGCCTCTAAATCGGCTTGTATTGCTTTGAGCTTATTTAAGCCCGTTTCGTTATACCAATAACTGTCCAACGACAAGCTTGGTTCGCTCGATTCTTCAACGGCAAAAAAGTCGTCGTCGTCAAACTCTGCGCTAAAATCATCCTCAACCCCGCCATCACTCGGCGGCGCTGAATCTTGCGCACTTTCGTCATCAAAGTCCACCAGAAAATCAGCGTCTTCGTTGGCGCTGACATCTTCGGTTTGATCGGCATCAAACTCTTCCAGAAAGTCCGCATCGGGGCCAGTGTACTCCACAGCAGAGTCACTCGCATTGATGTTGCTGATACTGTCCGCTGAGGTGGATGGCGCATCAAGAATGATATCCAATGGCGTAGTGCCGCCCAACTTAGTGTCGATTTCGTACATGCCCTGATAGATCTCGGTATCGGGCTTGAAATAGTCAATAAAGCGATTCTCGACGGTTAAATGCGTCATGCCGTAAAGAGCCACCACGGTAACAGCTAGAAATGCCACGCCTGCTGTTTTAATTTTGTCTTGCCAGACACTCGCCCAATGCAACACCTTCTTACTGGCGACATCCTGTTCATTTTGCTTTGCGCGCGGCTTGATAAACGTGGCTAAGGCTGGAAATAGCGTAAATGTGGTAAGCAGTGATATAGCGATGCCTAAGCACATAATCCAACCAAAATCGATAACCGGTCGAATACCACTGACGATGAGCGACGCGAATGCCACCATCGTGGTTAACGCGGTATACACACAAGGTTCGAACTTTGAATACACCGTCTCGCGCAGTAAATCCAACTGCTGAGCATGGTTGTCGTGCGTGACAAGTTCGCGAAAACGTACAATCAGGTGAATGTTTAGACTGAGCGTTATGATTAGCAACAACGACAAAAAGTTAGAGGATACGACCGAGATGGGCCAATTCAGCAAGCCCAACAAACACACGACGATATAGCCCGTCACGAAGCAGCTCAACAGCGGCATCATCACCCACCCAAACTGCCTAAACGCCACAATTAAAATTATCAGGATCACGAGTAGCGCTGCGCCACCGAACACCGCGACGTCGGCGTTAATGAAGGCAATCGAATCGGCCACAATCATCGGCAGCCCACCCAAGAAGAGTTTTGCGCTATCGCGGTACTCGTCAGCGTAACCCCGCACCGTTTCAATCAGGGCAGCCTGACGCTCTTGAAACGCCTGCAATTTAGATTGGTATTCGCGCGTAACGGTTTCAAGCCGCTCAGCTTGTGCATCCGTTAAGCCATCACTCGCGCGTAATTGACGCAGATCTTCGCGCTCGGTATGCAGTGCTTGCACTTCTGCATCCGCCTTAAGCGAGATGGCCAAAGCCGTGGTGGAGTAGTCTTCGCTGACTAAAAAGTCGCGATATAGTTCGCTATTGCGGAGCTCCTGCTTCGCCAAATCAATGTCAGTTCGCTCATCTAATAAGTACTGGGGCGAAGCCGTGAGTTCCGCTAAGTTAACGGGAGGGCTTTGTACCAATGGCACATCTAGGATCGACACGATGCTGTCGACGCCTTCGAGTTCTGCCAGCTTATCTCGCAAGCTCTTTAATTCAGACAGCGACTCGTCGCTAAACAGTTCCGAGTCGGGTGCGTACGTTAATACAAGCAAATCGGCCGTCGCGTATTTACTCACTTCCTCGCGAAAATAGCGTAAGGAAGCATCATTCTCTAACACCAAAGAATCAGAGGAAGCGTCTAGTCTAAAGTTGCTCAGATAGGGCGAAAGCAGCAGTGTGATCAACGCGAAAACAGCCACCACTATTAGCGGGCGTTTAAAGACAATGTGCTCGTAGGTTAAAAGAATTTGCATCGCTAATTTAGTGTGTAAGCCAATTTAGGGTGAGAAACAATTACGCGGGACAAGAGTGTAACTGATTCGCCGTATTGTCGCCCTATTTCGGCGCATACAGATCAAGGTCGAGGCGCTTCAAGCGGCGCCGATACTCGGTGGTTCGACCCGCCCAGTTATTCGTGATACGCCCATCTACTTGATACCAACTGTCGCCTACGGTCGCAAACGCAAGCGCCTGTAATCGCACTTGCATCTCATCGTTAAAGGCCCGCTCAGCCTCAGCTGCAATTTCGGTATAGTCCAACTGCACCAGTTGCACAATCGCCTTGGCTTGCGCTTCGAGCATAATAATAATCGAGTTGTGGCCAAGGTTCGTATTGGGGCCGTACATAAAGTGTAAGTTGGGAAATCCATGGGTCGACAAGCCAAGGTAGGCATGCGCACCCCCGCGCCAATGATCCGCTAAGCGTTGCTCGGCTTTGCCCACGACTTCAATTTGACTTAAAAACGGATTGGTGACGAAGCCCGTTGCATAGATCACCGCATCCACTTCAATATGGCGCGGCTGACGACTCTGCGCATCGAGCACGGCAATGCCTGACTCATACAGAGAAACAATTGGATCGGTTATCAAATGCACGTTATCGCGTGCTAGCGCCGCGTAATAGTTATCCGAAAACAAAATACGTTTGGCGCCAATCGGATAATCGGGGGTGAGTTTAGCGCGCAATTCTGGGGACTTGATATGCTTTTTTAAATAAGACTGATTCCATGTGCGCAGCAACCATTGCACCAAGCGATTGCCTTTAATGGCCGCAAAAATGGCGGCTTCTCCGCGCAGCCAGAGCGAAAAACGATACAGGCGAGTAATGGGTGGCACCCGGTCCGACAGCCATTTCTCCCAACGCGCATAAGGCCGATCGACCTTAGGCAGCACCCAATTCGGGCTGCGTTGTAATACATACACTGCGGCCGCTTGCTCCGCAATTTGCGGGATGAGTTGTAACGCACTGGCCGCGTTACCAATTACGGCAATGCGCTTGTCGCGCACATTAAAAGTATGATCCCATAGCGCCGAGTGAAACGACACGCCCGCAAACTTACCCTCTAAGCGCGGCGTGCTAGGCACATGCAACTGCCCAACCGCGCTGACCACGTGCTGTGTTTGATAGTGCTTGCCTTGCGCCGTGTGGATGGTCCAAAGCTGAGTGCTCTCATCAAAGTGCATTGATTGCACGGTTTGGGCAAACTCGAAGTGCGCGTTAAGGCCATATTTGCGCGCCGTGTCTTGCTGGTATTTTAGAATTTGGGACTGGCCCGACCATTTGTAATCCCAATCGGCATTATGCTCAAACGAGAAACTGTAAAGAGCTGAGGGAATATCGCACTCAGCACCCGGATACGTGTTCTCTCGCCAGGTTCCGCCGAGCCCTTGGGCTTTTTCGAGAATCTTGAAATCCGTTATACCCGCTTCGCGTAATTTAATACCCATACAGATACCGGAAAAGCCAGCGCCTATAATAATGACTTTATGATGCATGAAAGATAGCCCTAACTGTATATCCCAAAAGATGCCCTGCGAACGTTGGCATGGTGAACTAAATCGAACTGTATGCTAGCAGTAATGAACATCCAGTTAGCTGAAGCCGCACTGATGTTCGAGCCGATCACTTACTAGACGCTTCAAAATCAATCTCCTTCTCAAGCGCTGCGATATCCATCACCACGTAGCGCTCGCCCTCCTTACGCAGGATTCCGCGCTTTACCCAATCTCTAAATATTTGATTCACTCTTTGCCTCGACCCCATGGTCATATTGGCAAATTCGTTTTGGCTAAGCCGAAAATCCAAGGCGATGCCGTCAGACACTTGCCGACCATGGCGCTTAATAAGATCTAAGAAGCGCCCTGCAACACGCGCTTTAAGAGGATAAAATAATGAGCCTGCGAGTGTTTCATATACAGCACGGGTGCGCCTTAACTGCTTAGTAAACAGATTTTTATACACCACAGGATACTCGGTGGCAGCGAGCAGTACCGATGAACTGGGAATGCTGAGTATTTCGGCCTGTTGCTTTACCCGCGCTTCTTGCACTCGGTGGCGGTCGCCTACCAATGCGGCTTCGCCTAGCCATGCGCCAGCACCCAAATGCGTTAGGATAAACTCTTGTCCATCGCTACTCGAAACCGACACACGCACGGTTCCACTCATAATCCCATACACCGCAACGGCTTGCTCGTTAACCAAGTACAAACACTGATTGGCCGTGTAAGCCTTAAGCACCGCCCTCGCTGCGAGCATTTCAAGAGCATCGCTTGGCAAGCCCTCGAACCACGCCGAGGCGGCAATAAAGTCAATAATACGGTGAGTTTGAGCGGTCATGTAATCGGCACAGCAAACAAAAAGAAGAGGCAAGATAGCCCACCAAGACTGTCCTTGCAATCACCAGTCACTTCAATAAACGATGTGCACCCACAACGGCTTTACTTCCTGCATCCTGAAGAAGTTGTA
Source organism: uncultured Gammaproteobacteria bacterium (assembly GCA_964407915.1). Taxonomy (GTDB): domain Bacteria; phylum Pseudomonadota; class Gammaproteobacteria; order Arenicellales; family Arenicellaceae; genus Arenicella. The sequence goes on along the minus strand of CAYOXK010000004.1, from coordinate 5,584 downwards.
AGCAAAGACTATCCGCACAACAACGCCGAGATTGGCTTGTATCACCTTAATGGCGTCCCACACCTTTGGACGGGCAGTTTTAACAATGGCACTGATGCATGATTCTCGGTATATCTAAGCAAGCTCTCTGCAAATTAAGTAAAAAGGAGGTTCCTTAGGATCAAAGCATGTGTGCGAACAAATTTAATGCGAGAGGTTTCATCATAGTTGCAGGGGGCATTTTGGAAACACGTCGCGCTAGCCATCGAGTTAATCAAACCATAAAAACATTTGAGAATCGATCATGGCGGGTTGGCGCGCAATTTGATGGACGTGATTATTAGGATGGGTTGACAGCCATTACGATGACAACCATAATGAAACCGTTATGGAACCATCTGCTAATTAACTATGCCTACTGTCACCTTTAAAAACATACCCAACGATTTGTACATGGCACTAAAGCAAGCGGCTGATGCGCACCACAGAAGTATAAACAGCGAGCTCATTCACTGCCTTGAACAAATCTATAAACCAATTCGAATGTCCGCCGCCGAGCTTGCCGACAGAGCGAGTGAGCTACGTAATCGCGTAACCGTTACATGCGTCGATAGTGACGAAATCAACACGGCCAAAAACCAAGGCAGAGAATGATCGTAGCGGATACAAACACGATTGCCTATTTGTATCTGCCCACTGCGCAAACAAATGATGTCGTTTCGTTACTGCATAGGGATCCACATTGGATTACACCGTTGCTGTGGCGAAGTGAGTTCCGCAACGTTCTTGCGCTGTATGTCAAAAAGGGTGTGATTGATCTAAGCACAGCTACCGCGATGCAGATTCAAGCCGAGCAGCAACTCGCCGATAACGAATATACCGTCAACTCCAGAGACGTCCTGAGGTTGGCCGCTCAGAGCGGCTGCTCCGCTTACGACTGCGAATTTATATCGTTGGCCAAATCACTGAACCTGAAGCTCATCAGCGGCGACAATAAATTGATTAAAACGTTCCCAGACATCGCAATGAACGCGGCAGATTATCTATCAATTAACTCCTAATGAGTTTGAGTGGGCGCATCTAAGATCGCATACTCGTTTATTTAATTTTTCACCACCCAAGTTCGATGAGATTCATCGACGCCCCTAGCAAAGCAAAATGGTTCGATAGATTACCGATTTGGCGTGCTACTCAGGGTCTGCTTGTCAGGTTCTACTTGGTTTTACTAGGGTTTTACCGGTTTTGTCCAATCCCTTAAATTTAAAAGATTTTGGATGTTGTAAAATGCCCTGTCGTTAGTAATCAACACGGCTCCTGCGGCAATAGAATGCGCAGCGATCAACAGGTCCATTGCGCCCAGTGACTTACCTGCTTTTTCACACGCCTCTCGCAAAAAAGCGTACGCTTTCGCTGCCTCAGAATCCCAGGGCAAAGTATTCACGCGAAGTAAAAATTCGTTAACGGCTACAGCTAATCGCCGAACGTCTGGTTTTTTGGCGACGCCGCGCAGTAACTCTGCTTCAGTGATCGCGGAAATGCACACGCTTGCCATCGGCACTTTGAGCAAATGCGCCCTAACTTCAATAGGTTCGCCCTTGATGATGTAGCCGGCCATGTTCGTGTCGAGCATATACCGCTGCGCGGCCATCAGAATACTTCCCTGTCCTCTACAACTTCATTATCTCTCTCGGACATAAAGTCCTCAGGCACGTCTATACCTTCTAACCATTTGAAGAAGTCGTCCCAGTTACCTGGCTTTCTCGAAAGAATTACATCACCTGTTTCGGTATCTCTACGGATGAAGACCTCATCGCAATCAAAGCGAAAATTAACGGGCAGTCGAACCGCCTGACTCCGACCATTCATAAATAATTTAGCCGTCTGTTTCATATTACGTCTCCTCATTTGAATCTGGATACTCTTCAATTGCCATGGAGGTGCATTTCGTAAAGGTGTCGCGATCAACGTTAAGGCGCACTTAAACAATTGCTTAAAATAGCATTTACGAGCTCTTGCCTAATATGACGACATCTTCTTTGTGCTCAAGTTTAAAGCAGACAGATCTGCTGTCATTTTGCAAATTTAATATACCATAGTATATACCACCACTTTAGAGCATTCCTGAATCTGGCAGCTCAGATTACGGGATGATTTGACGTTCTCAGCGAGAGTGAGTGCCGGCTATTACCGATTCTCAAAGAATTTGGTGGTGTCATTAACTTGATGGATAGCCCGACGACAGGCATTTAGACATACAGCGAAATATGGTCCAATGCCATTGTAAAAACGGGTAAGGATAGTCGCGGCTACACAGCCGCTGGGAACACTTGATCGAGCGCATAGCGTTTTAGACCGTTTGGTGGTGTGTGCACGAGTTCCACTATTTTTTGCGCCACTTGGCGTCCTTGAATGGGTCGATACCGTCCGAGTCCAGGCAACTTACACAGGAAGGGAAGTAAATGGCTGGCGAGTTGCTCAGCGACCCGCGTTTCGGAGCGCTCTCCGAGCAACAGCGAGGGTTGTAAAATAGTAGTGCTAGCGAAGCCTAATGCCGCCACCGCGTCTTCAAGTTCGCCCTTCATTTTTAAATACGGACTCAAGCTCTTACTGTTCGCCCCGCTGGACGACACCAAAATATAGTGCGCGACACCCTGCTGCGCAGCCAGTTGCGCGGCCTTAAGTTGATAGTCTAAATCCACCACCCGCTGCGCCGCGATAGAACCCGCTTGTTTTACGGTTGTACCCATACACGAGCACAGCACATCCCCGTCAAACAAGGTGGCAAATTCGTCAAGGTATGCAAAATCGACTACATGATTGATGATAGGGTTGGAGCGTTGCCCACTTTTAGAGGATACGACGTGGTCAACCGATCGACGTGTGAGTGTATGCACACTAGCAACGCCAGACTCACCAGCCAATAGCTGTACCAACTCATTGCCAATCAACCCCGTTGCGCCAACAACAATAACCTTTTTACCCATGCTCGAATTCCCTTATTTTGAGTAAATTACTGTACCAGCTTAGCATCAATGGTAATCGGCAACGAAAGCAGCATTTGCGCATAGGTCTTTGCTTGCGCATCGAGTCGTAACGACGCCGTGCCGCCCCCGCCAAGTGCCGCATGGAGCAGGAAATTAAAGGCATTCAAGCCAGGCAGAAAATAGCGCACTACATCACCGTCTACTAAATGCGCAAAATACGCTTTAACCACATCGGCCGTTACTTGCTCGGCAATAAACGGAAGGTACTCTGGCCGGCGACAGATTAAGCCGATATTGGCGTTGTCGCCTTTATCGCCACTGCGGGCAAACACTAATTGTTCTAACTCAACCGTCACCCGCTCCCGTGGATAGGATTGCGGTAGCGCACCCGTAAAGTCCAACGGTGGCGTGGCGGAAGATGCCTCGCTTGCAAGCGCTTCGTTAAACAACAAGGTTTGACCGAGCACTACTTTTACCTTGACATCGCGTTTTGCAATGAGTGTTGAGTGAACGCGCATCAGCGGTTGCGGGCGCGCGCGCCCGGCTGCAAAACCGCTCATCGCCGGCGGTCCTGACGTCGCCAAGTACGCCATTTCATGCGACGCAAACTGCAACGCTTGGGGATCGTTATGCTGCAGCCCATACTTACCCATCACTTCACGAGTGTCTTGGGCCCGCGAATGTGGGCCGTAAATATCTTCAGCGCCGGCAATTTCGATGCTCACCTGCCGATAATCCTCCCAGCCTTGTTGCTTGAAATACTGCCGAGTACGCGCAATCCAAGCGTTGAGTGCGGTGCGTGCTTTATCGGCGGCGCGTGGCCCAGCCATGTAAAAGCTGTTCATTAAACGATACCCATCTACCCAAGTAGCACACACTTTGTAGTGCTCGCCGGGAGCGCGACCTCGGGCGTTAGTGACACGCACTGTAGCGGGCGCGATTTGTTCAATCTGTACATGCGAAAAATCGCATGCTACATCCGGCAAAAGATAATTACTGGGGTCGCCAATCTCATACACCAGTTGCTCAGCCACCGAGCCAACCGTCACCACACCGCCGCTGTTCTCAGGAAGCTCAATAGTAAACGCGCCGTCGGCGCTTACGCTTGCGATCGGGTAGCCGATATCCGCGAAATTTGGCACGTCCTGCCAGTCCGTATAGTTACCGCCTGTGCATTGCGCCCCGCATTCAATGATATGCCCCGCCAAACTGCCTTGTGCAAGACGATCATAATCCGTCGGCGACCAACCAAATTCGTGTATCAGTGGCCCTAGAACGACGGCGCTATCTACCACTCTTCCCGTCACGACAATATCGGCACCCGCGGCCAACGCTTGCGCAATAGGGACTGCGCCAAAGTAAGCATTGATACTGGCGAGCCGTGCGGGTAACGGTGCGCCGGTATGCAACTCGCGCAGGTCGTTACGCTGCAAAGAGTCAAGGTCAGCACTGAGGTCATCGCCATAGACACCCGCGATTTTTAGATCGAGCTGTAACTGGGCACATAATGCTTCAAGTGCCGCAACGCAAGCTGGCACGTTTACTCCACCCGCATTGGCCACCACTCGAACACCTTGAGCTGCGCAATCACTTAATACATCGCGCATTGCCACGGTGACAAAATCCACCGCATAGCCTAACTCGGGATTGGCCATCTTCGCCCGTGCCAACACCGCCATTGTAGCTTCGGCTAAGTAATCGAAAATAAGATAGTCGACTGCGCCACGATCCACCAACTGTCGAGCGGCGAGTTGGCTGTCGCCATAAAAAGCAGACGCTCCGCCAATACGAATAGATTCTTTAGGCATGGGCTAGTCCGTTTGCTCGTCGGGCGTTATCACGACGACCGTCTGTCGCGTTTTAACTTGTTGTCCCACCTCAACGAGAACTTCCTCTACTACACCAGACATCCCCGCTTTTAACTGATGAGCCATTTTCATCGCTTCCAATACAGCAAGCACGTCGCCCTGAGCTACCCTGTCACCGACCGCCACCTTGAGCTCTACGATGGAGCCGTCCATCGCCGCACGCACTTGCGCATCGCCGCCCGCAAGCACCGACGTGGCGGGTACATAGGTTGCGTCATTAATAATTAAATGCGCACTGCCATCATCTAAATACAACTTGGTGCAGCCGTCTTCGCCTCGCTCAGAAAAGGCATAGTTGAGACTAAACCGCACATCGTCTATTTGGACACGACATCGGCGCGACGCCGTGGGCGAACCAGCGGCTAAGTCGAGCGTAAACTCAACCTCTCTTTCGTCGCTAGCGTCACCCACACGGGCCGTGAACTGATTGTCTCCAGTCGTCCAGAGCTTTACGCTCGAGCGTGCTTCGTTGTTGAACTGCCCACCGTCTAAAGCAAGCACAAAGGTGTACGCCAGTGGCTCGGCGGCACTCCATGCAACAGCAGGATACGCAAACCGAGCTTTGTCTTGAAGAAAGAACAGCCCTGCGGCAATGGCGAGCGTGTGTGATGCAATGGCATCCGCTTGAAAGCACCCATCACTAAACTCTTGTGCTAAAAAAGCAGTAGTGGCATCGCCCTTAAGGAATGGTTCTTTGCCTAAAATTGTGTGTAAAAAATGCTTGTTGCTATGCACCCCCAGCAAGCTCGAGGC
>CAYOXK010000003.1:67022-69262 GCA_964407915.1 uncultured Gammaproteobacteria bacterium | reverse complement strand
CTTAGGCCAACAACTTAGGCCAACAACTTAGGCCAACAATGCCAACGCGTTGTCGCGCAGTATCATCTTGCGAATGTTCTTTCGCTCCGGCGTGTCGGTGGTAATCAATACTTTGGCGAGCGATGCGCCAACGTGATAAAACGGCCAGTCGGAACCGAATAGGAGTCGTTGGCCTCCTGTGGCGGTAATCATTTTGTCGAGATGGGTAATTCCTTGACCATGAATGCCCAGCCACACATTGTTGTAGCGCAGAGCGAGCTCGAGCATGGCATCGCCATCGCGTGCGCCGCCATGACCAATGACGCATTGCAACGTGGGGTGGTTTTTAAACGTGGCTTCGTAGTGCCGTGGCATGGCGTAGGGGTGAGCCGCATCGGGTTCAATGCCTGCGCGACCGCCATGATAAAACAAAATAACGCCGAGCTCAGCGGCCCGTGCATAAAGCTCGTTGAGTTTAGGGTCGTCTGGAAAGAAGCGTTGTACTGTGGGATGCAGTTTCATAATACGCCCGCCCGCTGCCACGTGTCGTTCTAGGTCGGCGATCGCTTTGTCCACATTGTCATCGACCGATACGCTAAAACCAGAAATAAGCCGGTCGGTGTTAGCCTTTTGTACGGCTGCGCGCCAGACTTCTGTTTGGCGATCACCAAACCACAAGCCAAACTCAATGGGTAATAATGCAGCGCGCTCCACTCGCATTGCATCCATTTCCCTCAGCAAGTTTGGGATCGTTTGCGTTTCTGCAAACTCGCTACCCCAGAAGGCTTGCGCAGTTAAGGTTTTTTCCAAGGCTTCGAGTGCGGATTCAGAAAAATTGGCGTTTACGTAAACATCTAAATCGAGTTCACAGCCAGGATTGGTAGCGTCGCAGTCGAGTAAATGTCGCGTGCGGGGATGTTCTTTTTGCAGATCCAAATGTGGTTCAAACAGAATCGACATGCCCAGATGGCAATGCACATCAATAGCCAGTGGAATGGTTTCATCTACACACACTAATCTTTGTTGGGCATCCAGCTCAAACCACGGTAAATCAGCAAGACCGCGATAGCCTTGATATACGTGGCGCCCGAAAGGTCCTTGGCCCGAATTGAGTAGCTCAAGTTCGCGCTGCTTTCGCATTAGTTCTTGGTCGGCCTCCGTATAGCGCGCAGGATCAACTGGCTCTGAACAGCGTGCTAGGGTGAGTGGCAGTCCTGCTGATAAGGCGAGCTTTAATACGTTGCGTCGGTGCATGGTGGATCTCCTTCGGTCGATTGCGGGCGCTTATGCTGATGCGTTAAATAGTACGCCATTGATGTTTTATTGCCCCATCCAATACGGGTGCTGGTGTATCGCTGGCACAGGTGTAGCGGTTGGAAAGAATGGGTGTTCTTACCCCGAGCGGGGCTGCGTTGCCGTTAGGCAGAACCATATTGCGAAACGTGGTCTGTGGGTCGTGCAAGGCTTGTTCAACTGAATTGATGGGCCCCGCGGGCACTCCGCGCTGTTCCAGCGCTTGCAACAGCGAAGTGCTGTTCCAACGCATACTGGCGGTGGCCAGTAGCGCGGACAATTCGTCGCGATGCGCCACGCGTTGGGCGTTACTGATAAAGCGGGTATCTTGGTACAGTGCGCTGAGTTCGAGAACCTCGCAGAGTTGTTTAAATTGTTGGTCGTTACCCACCGCGACAATGATCCAAGTGTCGGCACATTGCAACGTTTCATAGGGCGCGATATTCGGATGACGATTGCCCATACGCTGCGGCGACACCCCGCTAACTAAGTAATTGAGCGCTTGATTAGCCAGCACGCCCACCATGGTATCCATTAGTGCCATATCGATGTGTTGGCCCATGCCTGTTTCGTGGCGCTGCGTGAGCGCTGCTTGAATGGCGATTGCCGCATACAAGCCCGTGAAGATATCGGCGTAGGCCACGCCTATTTTTTGCGGTGCGCCAGCGGGGTCTCCGGTGATGTCCATAATCCCGCTCAACCCTTGCACAATAAAATCGTAGCCTGCCCGATGTGCGTAGGGACCCTGTTGCCCAAAGCCGGTAATCGAACAATACACAAGTCTTGGAAAGCGCTTGCCGAGCGTTGCGTAATCAAGGCCATAGTTAGCCAGCGAGCCAACCTTGAAATTCTCAATAAGTACGTCTGCATCGGCAATCAATTCCAGCAGTTCGGTTTGCCCCGCTTGGGTGGCGAAGTCAATACATTGCGATCGTTTGCCTCGGTTGCAGGCAAAGAAATACGCGGCG
>CAYOXK010000003.1:49126-67012 GCA_964407915.1 uncultured Gammaproteobacteria bacterium | reverse complement strand
CTCGCTGTTATTCTCGCGAGCCACAAAAGGTGGCCCCCAACGTCGTGTGTCGTCTCCTTCGGGGCTTTCAATTTTAATGACATCGGCGCCTAAGTCGGCGAGCACTTGACCCGCCCACGGGCCCGCCAAAATTCGCGCGAGCTCCACTACTCTTAGGCCTGCTAGTGGTTTAGTTTGGTGCTCAGCTTGCTGCATAGTTTGGTTTGTTGCGAGTTGTATGCTGAGCGCACGAAGCGGGACTTCAATGCGCGCTTCCGTAGTACTGATAAGTGGCTATTTTAGGTCCCAGAACATAGTGTTGTTGGAGATCAGTAATGCGAAACCCTGCATCGGTGAGCATGGCAGGAATGGGGCGGTTAAGGTTGCACCCCCCGGCTAATTTTTTCCATAGAGGATTAATGCGCGCTTGCCATTTTTGCACGCTCGCATCGGGAGCTTCCCCATGTTCACAAAACACTAAAGTGCCAGTAGGCTTGAGTACGCGGCGTATCTCTTTGAGCGCCGCTTGCCAATCCACAATTGTGCACAACGCATAGGTCAGCATAACGGTGTCAACCGTGTCGTCTGCCAGCGGAATGGCTTCGCAGCCGGCCACTAGCCACTCCACGGGCACAGGAGATTGCGCTAAATTCTTGGCGGCCTTGCGCTGCATCCCCAGCGATGGTTCAAGCCCCCAGACTTTAGTTACTTTACTTGGATCGTAATATTGCAGATTTAGGCCAGAGCCCATACCAATTTCCAGCACTTGGCCGTTGGCTAGCGGCACGACTTTACCGCGTTGCCGCTCTATGGCCCGCATACCGCACGCGCAGTTGATTACGTCTGGCAGGATGCGCTCATCGTAAAAACTCATATTGATCTCCAGTAATACTCGTGTTGATAGTCATTAATCTACGAGTTTACGCCATTCCCATGTGCCATGGTGTTCCTTGGCGCGTAATTCTTCGCCAAGTTTTATTAAGTGGGCATGTAGCGATAATTCTGCGATGGGAAACAAGTGAGAGGGAACGTCGGCGTATACGACGGGAACCAACGCCGCCGGCGTAGACTGCGGGTTTGCTTGTAACGCTGCAACCACTTTGGCTTCGCGTTCAAGGCGGTGCGCGATGGTCCACTTCACCACTTCATGCGGGTTCTCGATGACGGCACCGTGACCGGGCCCCATTTGTTCAATGCGGTAGCCACCGAGTTTTTTTAGGGAATCAATATACTCCCGCATATTGCCTTTCGGGGGGATGATGACCACTGTAGACCCGTTCATTAGATGATCCCCCGTGGTCAAGAAGCCGTGCTCTTCTATCAGGTAGCACACATGGTTAGCGACATGGCCAGGCGTATGAATGGCGATCACTGAGGCGCCGTCGTGCGCAATTCGCTGCCCGTCACTGGGTTGCAAATCAGCGCGAAAGCTTAGGTCTTCATAATCTTGACCTGCAGGTGCGGGTAAGCCAATCACTTGTGCATGAGGTAGCGCTGCCTTTAAGGGTGACACCGCTGGGCTGTGATCGGCGTGCGTGTGACTCGAAAATATACGTGTGATGGGAGCATTTAGCGTTTCTTGTGCGGCCAAAATGTTTTCAATATGTGTTTCCAGATTGGGGCCTGCATCAAAGACAGCAAGCTCTGTCTTACCATAGAGATAGGTATTTGTGCCTGGTCCAGTCATCATGCTGGGGTTATCGGCGCACAGTCGGTAGAGGTTGTGGTGCAAGGCTGTGAGTTGCCCCACCACAGGTTGTAGAGTGTTGTTTGGCATGATTGAACGTTAGGGACGTGTAGAAGAAGTCGTGTAGTCGCAGGGATCGTCTTTACTGAATTGAGGATTTTCGCGCGCGCATTTCTTGCTTGAACAAGGCCAGCAAAAGTTCAATATTATGCAATCCCGAATAGCCAGGGCGAATAATACACGCGATGCGTCGATGCGGGCTTTCCTCGCTTAACCGAAATGCTTTGAGCTCGGGATGATGTCCAATCAAGGAATCTAAGGCCATTTGCGGTACAAGTGTTGACCCGAGGCGGCCCAGCACCATCTGAATTAGAGTGTTTAGGCTAGTAGCACTGAGCTCGTGGTGACTATTCGAGGCAAAGCGACACACGGCCAAGGCTTGATCTTTTAGGCAATGACCATCTTTTAACAGCATGAGTCGTGCCTCGCGCAAATCGGTAGCGCTTACTTCGCTTTGCCCCGCAATTGAGTCTTCTAAGTGGGTAATCCAATAAAAGTCCTCCTGCCAAAACTCAAAACTGAGTAAGCCTTCTATGTCGTAAGGCAGCGCTAAAATCGCCGTATCAATATCCCCATCACGTACTGCCTGAACAAGTTCATGGGACTGCGCTTCCTGCACAATTAATTCAAGTTGTGGATAAGCTTGCTTTATCGCCGGTAGTACGACTGGTAGTAGGAAAGGCGCAATCGTTGGGATAATTCCAACTCTGAGTGGAAAACTCAATGGCGCGTGCTGAGCCTCGGCCAGTTTGTGCAAATCATCAAGCTGCAGTTTTATGGTGCGTGCTTTGTTCAACACGGTTTGGCCGATGGGCGTGATCAATACCCGCTTATTGTCGCGCTCAAAAATGAGTAAGCCGAGTTGCTTCTCAAGTTCTGATATGGCTGTGCTTAAAGCCGACTGCGAAACGGAACACTCCTCGGCGGCATTTTTAAAGTGCAGATGGCGTTCGACAGCTAATGCGTAGTTTAGTTGACGTAGGGTGATCATAGTTTGCATGTCCTGAGAGCGACACAGCTCACCAAGTTAATAATTTCCAACATAGTTGTACCAAATTGAGCGAGGAATCAATGTTCTAATTAATTGATCTATAAGTTCATTATATTCAATTTTAAAGAACTTACAAAATCCCTTACTCTGCGTGCTCCCTAGGTTCATTTGCTGAAGTTACTGCTCGATGAGCTGCTTCGAAACAAATGTTAAGACTAATGCAATCGCAACAGGAGTACTACATGACCACAGTTAACACCACCATCAAGCCGTTCAAAGCCTCTGCTTTTCGTAATGGCGAATTTATTGAAGTTAGTTCAGACGACGTTTTAGGCAAATGGGCCATCTTCTTCTTTTACCCTGCCGACTTTACGTTCGTTTGTCCCACTGAGTTGGGCGACTTAGCCGACCACTATGCAGAGTTGCGTCAACGCGGCGTTGAAGTGTACTCCGTGTCTACTGACACGCACTTCACTCACAAAGCTTGGCACGATGCGTCAGATACAATTGGAAAAATTCAATACACCATGTTGGGCGATCCGAGCGGAACAATCACCAACAATTTTGGCGTAATGCGCGAAGGCCAAGGTTTGGCTGACCGTGCCAGCTTTATTGTAGACCCTGACGGCGTCATTCAAGCAATGGAGATTACGGCGGAAGGCGTAGGCCGCGATGCCGCGGAACTTGTACGAAAAGTCAAAGCGGCGCAATACGTACGTGAGCATCCGGGCGAAGTGTGTCCAGCCAAGTGGCAAGAAGGCGAGAAAACACTTGCTCCGTCACTTGACCTCGTAGGCCAAATCTAGCCCGCTTAGAGCTTAGCGAGGGGGTTGCAAGATTGCAAACCTCCTCGCTAGTCTCTGACACCGTCATTAATTATCCAAATTTTTTAATTTAGTTCGAAATAAGAGAATAGCCATGATCGACCAAAGTATTTTAGATTCCTTACGTAAGTACACTGCGTCTATGCAACGGCCTGTAACCATGGTTGTGCAAAGCGGCGAGCACCCCAAACGCGCAGAACTTCTGCAGTTTTTGTCGCAAGTCGCGAGCGTGTCAGACCATCTGACACTCGCAGAAGATGCGGCCAGTGAATTGCGCAGTCCTATTTCCTTTCGTTTGGACGTCGATGGCCATGATTCGGGCATTCAATTTTCAGGCATTCCCAGCGGGCATGAGTTCAACTCGCTAGTGCTTGCCATTTTGCGTGCTTCAGGTACGCCACTCAAATTAGACCAGAGCTTGCAAGACATAATTGCTGCCCTGCCTGGACGTATGCATTTTGAAGTATTTGTGAGTTTAAGCTGTCACAACTGCCCCGAGGTTGTACAAAGTCTTAACCAGTTTGCACTTTTGAATAACGGCATGAGCGTTGAGATGATCGACGGTGGCCTGTTTCAGGATTTAGTCGCCGAGCGCGATATCCAAGGTGTTCCGAGTGTTTACCTTAACGGTGAATTGTTCGCCAATGGCAAGGTCGATACCGCAGCACTTATTGATAAATTAATGCTCGCCCAGAAAACAACGAGTGAGTCCAACGGCGCCGAAACAATCCATTCTGATGCACAACCGGTGATTAATCAGCGGCAATTACCATTGCAAGACGTGGTAGTCATCGGCGGTGGACCCGCGGGCGTGGGCGCGGCTATTTATTCGGCCCGTAAGGGACTCAATGTTACCCTGATCGCCGACCGTTTTGGCGGACAAGTAAAAGATACGATGGGCATCGAAAATCTTATCGGTGTGCCTTCTACTACGGGCACTAAATTGACGAACGACATGCAAGCCCACCTAAAGGACTATGAGATTACGTTAAAGGAATATTTGCGTGTTACGGAAATCACTCAAGGTGACATCAAATCAATAACGCTGTCGTCGGGAGAGGTCATTAAGAGTAAGACTATTATCATCGCGACGGGTGCTAAGTGGCGCGAGCTAGGCGTTCCAGGCGAAAAAGAGAATATCGGCAATGGGGTGGCTTACTGTCCACATTGTGACGGCCCATTTTTCAAGGGCAAGGATGTTGCGGTAATTGGTGGAGGTAACTCTGGCATTGAAGCGGCCCTAGATCTTGCGGGGATCGTTAATTCGGTTACTGTATTCGAATTTATGCCGGAGCTTAAAGCGGATGCGGTATTGGTTAAGCAGGCCGAGCAACGCGCTAATATTACGATTCTACGTAATGTCGCGACCAAACAAATTGTCGCAACCAATGGCAAAGTGAGCGCCATTGAATACGAAGACCGAGCTACTCAAAAAATAACCCAATTACCTTTGCACGGTGTGTTTGTGCAAATAGGCTTACTACCCAACTCAGGCTTTTTAAAGGGTGTGGTAGAGCTTACCGCGCACGGCGAAGTTAAAATCAATGAGCGTTGCCAAACCTCAGCCGAGGGTATATTCGCGGCGGGGGATGTCACTACGGTGCCGTATAAGCAGATAGTAATTTCGATGGGGGAAGGCGCTAAAGCCTCGCTCGCAGCGTTCGAATATTTGTTAACGCATAATGTGAGCGAGGCGGAACAGGTGCAGGCGGCTGCGTAAGCTAGGAACGTATTCCCCGCCTCCGCGGGAATGACGAATGGGGCGGGAATGACAGAGTGTCATGTCTCCCGCCCTGACTCAAATATAGTCTCGCACCGCCTCACAGCTAAACGCCCACAGTTTTTCTGCTAGCTCTGCATCTTGACCGTAGCGACTGGGTCGTTCTTCATTGGAGTCGGCAAAATATTTTCCGCTTACCTCGGCGAGTTCAGGTGCGGTGGCGACGTAGCACTGGGTCGCGGCTCCCTGGGGTACGGTTTTACTACCGAGCATTTTTCCAACTAACCAACCGCTCGCCGGATTGTTGAAGAGAAATCCTTTTACCCCGCCCATGCTTCGGCCGAGATTGGTGCGAATGATACCGGGGTGTACCGCATTTGCCGTTGCTGTTGTACCTTGCAAGCGTTTCGCTAGCGCGACCGCGGTAAGTAGATTGGCTAGTTTTGACTGCCCATAAAATGGCCAGTCTTTATACCAACGAGAACCGTCCAAATTATCAAATAGTATCCCGCCTAGTGGTGCCATTTTATGGGCGAGGCTGGATAGCATTACAATGCGACCTTGGGGCGCACGTTGCACCGACTCGAGCAGGTTGTGCGCCAAAATAAAGTGGCCAAGATGGTTGGTCGCAAATTGCAGTTCATAGCCATGCGCTAACTCTAATTTAGGCAAGGCCATGATGCCTGCATTGCAGAGTAATACGTCGATAGGAATATCTAGCTCTCTAATGGCTTGGGCGCATGCATGCACAGACTTGAAATCGCTGAGTTCGCAGGCGAGCGGCGTGATCTTGCCTTTAACCGTCGCCGCAGCCGCATTGGCTTTGCTAAGAGTGCGAGCTGTGCCGATGATATGAGCGCCGCGGCTCGCGAGCACTCGCATTGATTCATGGCCCAGACCCGAATTGATTCCAGTAATGACAATGTTTTTACCGCTTAGGTCGATTCCATTCGTGACGTCCTCGGCGGTGTTGTGTTTATCAAAAGTGCTTTTAATCATGCTGGCCTCTTACTGGTCAATAAATCGGGGAAACTGGGCGTGAGTATAACTCTTCGCTTTCTTAGCTATTTACGGTAAACAAATACACTAATTTAAGCAATCAGTGAATGGACACTGGAGCGTTCAACAATTTGGCCCGCTAAGCACTTAATCTAAACGCTGCTCTGGTATTATCCTGCGCGATATAATGACCTCTACAGAACGATTAAAGCGATGATTAGAAAATTTGGTTTCACCCTGCTGGCGCTGCTCGTGGTTGGCGTTGTGTTTGTGCTGGGGTTTACGCAGTATCACAAATCTCCTGAATTATTTGAACCTTCGGTTCTGGGCTTGTATCAAACCGAGCGCCCAGACCTTGATCCCGATAGTGCGCGCACCATTGCTGCGGGTCAAATCATTGGTGTGCGTGATGCGTATAACACACAGGCGTGGGTGGGCATTCCGTACGCCGCCGAGCCTATCGGTTCTTTGCGGTGGAAAGCCCCGCGACCAACTGAACCTTGGGAAGGGGTTTTTGCGGCGAATCAAATGGGTGATCCTTGCGTACAGTTTTGGGGTTCGCTCGCGGGTGTGGACGGTGAGCCCGGCCAAGTGGTCGGTTCGGAAGACTGTTTAACTCTGAATGTGTGGGCACCTGAAGCCACGGTTGCTGAAACAGAGGCGCCGCAGGCGCGCTATCCGGTGATGGTGTGGATTCACGGTGGTAGCAATGACTCAGGTACGGCCAATCTATATCAGGCGCATCATTTGGCGGGTGCGCAAAAAGTGGTGGTTGTTGGCGTTAACTATCGGCTGGGTATGTTTGGTTGGCTCAGTCATGATGCTTTGCGCGCCACGGCGGATTCGCCAGAAGATGCGTCAGGCAATTTTGGCACGTTGGACTTGATCCAAGCTCTGCGATGGGTGCAGACCAATATCGAACAATTTGGTGGCGACCCGAGTAATGTCACTATCTTTGGTGAATC
Organism: uncultured Gammaproteobacteria bacterium; assembly: GCA_964407915.1. GTDB lineage: Bacteria > Pseudomonadota > Gammaproteobacteria > Arenicellales > Arenicellaceae > Arenicella. The sequence continues at coordinate 59,787 of CAYOXK010000003.1, read as the reverse complement.
AGCAGGGGGGCGCAATGTGTATTCTTTGCTGGCATCGCCGCTGGCTAAAGGGCTGTTTCACCGAGCCATTGCGCAAAGTGGTTCCACCGACACGACTAAATTGAGTTTGGCCGAAAATTTCGCAGATCAACGAACAACGGAAAGGGAAGCTGGCTTACGCAATAGTTCCAACGAGCTATTCACGGCAGTGCTCGCCAAAGAGTTCCCCGCTGACGACGAAGCGACGCTGCGCCAGCGCCTTGCTGATATGCCCGCTGACGAACTGCTCAAATTATTGCGAGACCATTCTGCGGCCGATCTCATGCAGGTCGCGGCGGCGAACTATGGCCGCCCGGCTACGCTTGGAATGGCCAATGTTTTACGGGATGGCTATGTATTGCCACGTGAGTCAATTCAAACGCTTTTGCAGGACCCGTCCCGCTACAATGCGGTGCCACTGTTAACGGGCACGAATCGCGATGAAAACAAGTTGTATATGTATCGAGATCCACAATACGTTGATATGCAACTGGGCTTTGTTCCTAAGATTAAAGACCGTGCACTGTATCAACGCGTGTCGCAAATTGTGTCTGACAATTGGAAAGCGGGGGCGGTGGACGAACCCGCCATCGCATTGAACCAAAATGCTCAGCCAGTGTACGCCTATCGTTTTGAGTGGGACGACATGCCCCCCAACTTGCTTGCCAATCTTGCAGAGCTATTAGGCGCAGCTCATGGCTTTGAAATTAGTTACGTGTTTGGTGATTTTATTGGAGGTACGCCAACCGAACCCCTTGAAGGTCGGGGCAATTTACCGCGCCGCGAGGCGCTCTCCTTGAGCATGATGGACTACTGGGCCGAGTTTGCCTACAACGGCGATCCGGGCCGAGGGCGCTCGGGTACCCAGCCGCTGTGGTCTGCTTGGAGCGATATGGGCAATAATTTAATGATCCTCGATGAGGCTTTATCTGGTGGCGTACGTATGGGGGAAGTCCGCACGCGCTTCGCAGATATAAAGCACCGACTCAAAAATGACGACCTAATCAGTGATTTAGAGAGTCGTTGTCGCGGTTACGCCAATTTGTTTTTGCACGGGTATCAAACCGATGACTTTTTTGATGAGCAAGAATACTTGGCTTGGGGATGTGCTGATTTTCCGGCTGGAATGTTTCGTACAGATTGAGCGTAAAGGGCCAACGCTTACTTTTTCAATTTAATATTACGAGGTTTTACTGTGTTTAAGTGGTTCGAACGCGCCGTGCCGCCGTTCTCCGATACACCCATCGAGATGCCGCCCGCCAAGCTGTGGGCGTTTACTTGGCATTACACTAAGCCCTTTCGATTTCTTTTGCTGTGCTTGTTCTTCACTGCAGGCTCCATTGCGGTGATCGAAGTCTATATGTTCCAGATTATCGGCACGATGATCGATTGGATGGAAGTCAGCGATCCGAGCACTTTTTTTTATGTGCACGGCACTAACCTCATTTGGTTGTTTTTGGTGATTGCGGTGGTTTGGCCACTGTTGAGTTTTGTTGATTCGGCGCTTGAACATCAGGGCCTGCTGGGCAACTTTTCAATGCAGATTCGCTGGCGAGCGCATCGTTATTTGCTGCGACAATCGTCTTCTTTCTTTGCGAACGATTTTGCTGGCCGATTGGCCACCAAGGTGATGCAAACCGCCTTGTCGGTACGCGATACCATTGTGAGCATTACGGGCTTGATGGTGTATGTGGTCGTGTACTTCACGAGTGCGCTATTGATCTTCGTCAGTGCCGATGTTCGCTTGGCGCTACCGCTCATTATTTGGCTAGTTGCTTACTTCTTTGTTATGCGACACTTTTTGCCGAGGTTGCGTGCCGTGTCGGAAGAACAATCAGACGCACGGTCGCACATGACCGGTCGGGTCGTGGATGCGTACTCAAACATCCATACGGTAAAGATGTTCTCAAGCAACAACGCGGAAGAAGGATACGCCCGCGACAGCATGCAATCGATGCTCGACAGCGTGTATCGACAAATGCGTTTGGTTACGTTATTGGATACGTCTTTAGTGACTTTAAACGCCTTAATGGTCTGCGGCACGATGGCCTTTGGCCTGTACCTGTGGACAGAGTCCGTGGTGTCGACTGGGGCGGTGGCCGTTGCCGGTGCATTATCCTTGCGCCTACAGTCGATGAGTCAGTGGTTTATTTGGGAGCTGGCTCGCTTGTTTGAATCCATTGGCACTACCCAAGATGGTTTAAACACGCTCGCACAGCCAGTTGCAGTGCAAGACAAATCGTCATCCAAGCTGCAGATTGATAAGGGCGCGATTGAATTCGCGGACGTTAACTTTCGCTATTCGGAGCAAACCGCGGTGATTAATAACTTTAATCTGCGTATTGAGCCCGGCCAGCGCATTGGCTTAGTGGGTCATTCAGGGGCAGGTAAGTCAACCTTGGTTAATCTATTGCTGCGAATGTATGACATAGACTCTGGCGCTATTTTGATTGATGGTCAAAACATTGCGCAGGTCAGTCAGGAGAGCTTGCGAGCGAATATCGCGATGGTGACTCAGGATACGTCGTTGTTACACCGCACCATTCGGGAGAACGTGGCTTATGGCAAACCTTCGGCCAGTCACGCTGAGATTATGGCGGCAATTAGCTTAGCCAAAGCCGATGAGTTTCTAAGTGACTTAGTCGATCATGAGGGTAATCAGGGCTTAGATGCCAAAGTGGGCGAACGTGGTGTAAAACTATCGGGCGGACAGCGACAAAGAATTGCGATTGCCCGTGTCATATTAAAAAATGCTCCAATTTTGATCCTGGACGAAGCGACCTCAGCGTTAGATTCAGAGGTGGAGGCAGCCATTCAGGAGCAATTAAACACGTTGATGAATGGTAAAACGGTGGTGGCGATTGCCCATCGACTATCGACTATCGCGCAGATGGATCGCTTGATCGTTATGGATGGTGGCCGTATTGCGGAGTCGGGTACGCATGCGGAATTAGTTGCGCAAGGCGGTATTTATGCGCGCCTCTGGGCACGCCAGTCGGGTGGTTTTTTGCCGAGCTGATTACGTTTATGCGTTACACTGGCTGAGAGCCCTAGTGGTGAAACCTTGTTATCTTTGTGAATTATGGCCATGTTTGAAATCGTTAAAAGCATCGAATTTTGTTACGGACATAGGCTCTTAGAGCACCAAGGGCCGTGCGCGCATCTGCACGGGCATAATGCCAAAGTGGACGTAATGCTCGGTAGCGAAACGCTTGATGCGCTGGGCATGGTAATGGACTTTAGCGATGTGAAAGCAGTGCTAAAAGAATGGGTCGACGCGACTCTAGATCACACTATGTTGTTGTGCAAAGACGATCCCATGGTCGCTGTGTTCACGGCTAACAACGAGCGGGTTTATGTAATGGACGAGAATCCCACGGCGGAAAATCTGGCTAAATTAATCTACCAGAAGGCCGTAGCCGAGGGCTTGCCCGTGGTCAGTGTCACGCTTTGGGAATCTGACTCAAGTTTTGCTCGCTATCGAGAATAGCCGTTTGCGGCAACGAAGTTAAGACGGTGCGCCTAAGGGTTTTGCAATACGATACGGTAGCGCGCTTTACCGTCCTCGAGATGTGCCATGGCTGCGTTGATTTCAGACATTGGAAATACTTCTATCTGCGGTTTGATGCTATGCCGCGCACAAAACTCCAGCATTTTCGCGATCACTTGCGGGGCGCCCACTGGCGATGAAGACACTGAACGCTGCTGACTCATCAAATCGGTCACGCGCAGTCCCAGTTCGCTCGGCACAACCCCCACAAAATGTAGGCGACCTTTTGGCGCTAAGGTAGCGGCTATGGCTTTCCAGTCCATATCCACGGCTACGGTGGCGATAACGAAGTCAAACTTACCACGCAACGCTTTCCATGCTTCGCTGTCGCGGGAGCTTACGGTGTGATGCGCGCCCATTTGCTTAGCTTCATCGGCTTTGTCGGGCGAGGAGGTAAAAGCAGTTACTTCGCAACCCCATTTGTTTAAGAACTGTATGGCTAAGTGTCCTAGTCCGCCAATACCAATGACGCCCACTTTGTCAGTTGGTTTAAGATCAAATTGCACCATCGGATTGAACACGGTGATGCCGCCGCAAAACAGGGGTCCGGCAGACTCAATGTCGAGTGATTCAGGTAGCGGTATGGCCCACACAGATTGGCATCGCACAGTGTCTGCGAAGCCCCCAAAACGCCCCACTATGGTCATTTCATTACCGGCCGACAGGTTGTGATCGCCCGCTAACGATTGTGGTGAATTTAGGTTCGAGCGTGACACCCAACCGATGCCCACTTTTTGTCCTAACGTTAAGTGCTTCACAAGGTCGCCTACCGCACTGACCGTACCGACTATTTCGTGGCCGCCTACGAAAGGGTAAGCGGTAAAGCCCCATTCATTTGTCCACATTGAGTAATCAGAGTGGCATAGACCACAGTAGTCGACCTTAACCTCAACTTCATCTGCGGCGAGCGGCGGAACTTGCGCTTGTGTGGCTTTAATTTCTTGTTTAGGGCCAGCAGCTGACCAGACGGTATTAGTTTGCATAGCGGTGTTTTTGGCTCAAGGTTGCTTAGAATTTGGTCGGATACTAGTTGGTGTTATAAGCGCGGCGGTAGACCACGTACCATCGTTAAAAAGTCGAGCCGCGTGCCTGCGCGCCTAAATTCACTCAGCGCTTGGTAATCGGCATCCGCGTACCAGTTTTTAGCCGCTTGTTCCGATGGAAATTTAAATAAAATAGCTCGGCCCGTGATGGGTTCTGACCCTTCAAAGGTATGGGGTTGGTCATCATAAGTAATAAACTCACCGCCATACTTTTTTAGAATTGGAAAGAAACCTTTTTCATACTTGCGATACTCCGCAGCATCGCTCACGTGCAGTTGCACCATGATATAGACTGGAACGTCAGTCATAGCAGACTCCTAGTTTGAGACTGGATGGATTTTGTTAACAAAGAGTGTGGCTACGAGTCTAACCTATAACCGCCTAGATAATGTAGAGGGGAGGCTATAAAGAGATGAACGTTAGGGGCTTACAACAAGAGACGATTAATTTAGTACTGCAAGATAGAAAAAGCGGTCGAGAAACTCAGGAAGTGGTTTAAGCGTGGGGCGAGCAGATCCTATAAAGTCAGTTAAGTATTTTTACCGATTGGGCAGTCAATTCACATATCGGTCCTTGTGCCAGTAGTTGGGAATCTTTACCAAGGTCGGCTTTAATGCTTGCCATATCTTGGTCGGTTAAAATGCGTGGTTTTAGCACGGCATTCATAACGACCTCTTTCCCACTGATGTCGGTGGGTACAAAAAAGGCATAGTCTTGAAAAGTGACGCGAGTATAAAAATCGTCTTCATTCGCAATAAAGAAGCAGCCCTTGGCTTGGCAGACCTCGGATACTTGCGTTTTAATGGTCACGTTCTTACCCGCGTCACAGTTTACATCCTTAACCGCTTTTTTTAGCCCTAGGGTTTCGCCCTTCACTACAAATCGAGCTCCAAACGTTTCGCTGTTTGCCGCTACTTCAACAGGCTCCGAGAGACGTTTTGCGTTGCCGGCCAATGCCAACAGTGACAAGCCAACGAGCCCAATCGCGCAGAGTGTTACTACCATTCGCGGTGGCTTAATTAGTCCTTGCATGGGTATACCTCAAGTGGGTAATTTCTGTTACTCAAAATTCTTGCAGATAAAGAACCAATAATAAAGGGCTTACGCCACGATCTAGTGGTTACCTAGCGTGCTTTTAACAATTGGTGACTATTTACCGCCTAACCGAATAGACCGAGCACGAGCACAATCCATTGCTCATGGCTTGAGTGAACTGAAATAGCCGTTGTCGAGAGCGGCCCACAGATGCAGTGACCAGTAGGAGCGAAACGGCTGGGCACGTGCAATGGCTAACGAGCGAGCTTGGTGGTCGCCTGCGTACAATGCGGTAATCGCGTTGTTTAAACCAACATCACCTTTGGACCAAATGTCAGTCATTTTAAAATAACCGATCGCGCACATTTCCGCTGTCCATTGACCCACACCCCAAAATTGACATAAATGCGCAACGAGCTCCTGGTTGTCCAGCATTTTGAGTTTCCGAGCGTTGAGCAAGCCCTCTTTGTTAGCCAGTGCCAGGCCTAGCAGGGTTTTTGTTTTAGCTTTGGATAGACCACATTGGTGCAGACTGTCGAAGTCGACCGTGCTTAGGAAATGCGCAAAGGTACTGTGCTGGGATGCTTGCAAGGCTTTTACACGCCCCCAAATCGTCGCAGCAGCCCGCGTAGATAGCTGCTGGCCAGCGATGGCGCGGCCTAAATACTCGAGCAGTGAGTGGCGTTTGGTTTTGCGTAGATATTGCTGACCGTTAAAGGCGAGCATTGCACGGGCGTGGGGGTCTTGCGCAAACTGAGTGATGAGGTGTTGATGCGCGTTATCGCAGATCACAGTAGCCACCGCGCATGCGCACTAGTAAGCCAAGGTCATTCAATACCGTCTTCAATGATGTAAACGGGGCGGCCATTAGACCCCCAACGAAACATACCCGTGTCCATGTCGCCGTCGTCGATCACTGAATCGAACATTGCCAATTCCTCGTCGCTTGCAGTGTGGTCGAGAATAGCAATTCCCGCGTAAGTATAGCGGTTGGGCCCTTCCCAGTTCCAACTGCCGCCGAGTGGCGTAGGTTGCTGCCAATAATCGGGCATATCAACGCCAGGTGGCTCAACGATATGGCTGTCGTTCGGGTAGCGTCCATATTTGGCCTGGTATTGGCGAACTTGATCGCCCATTGCTACCAAGCGCGCCGCCCCCTCGCCATAGCCAGCTTTTTGCATATAGCTTTGATAAGAGGGTAGTGCAATCGCGGCCATTATGCCCACTACTGCCACCGTTATCATGAGTTCTATAAGCGTAAAACCGCGCAGTCTGTGAATGTGCGATCGAGCCTTCATGTATACCTCACTTGATAAATGGTTAATCACACGAGTTTCAGCCACTATAGATATTTATCTAAAGTCTGAAGCCGTACTTTAGTATAAGTCTAGGCCGCCACGATTGTGAAGGCCCTTTAGTTTGATTCGGCGTATGACTTCAGACAGACGGTTCGTCGGGCTCTTTATTCGGCTCTTTTTGGTGCGATTACGCCTAGCCTACACCGAGGGGGTGCACTTTGTTATGCTATCTGACCCCATTTGTCAAAATACGCGTGATATAACGGTTTGTGCGGCGGTCTCGAAATAGGTCAAAGACGCCGCTCCTTGATCGTGTGCATGAGCAAGCTCGGCGGTGCCAGACAAGAGAATGTCCAGTAATATAGTGCGCTGCCGAAGAGCTCAGCGCAGTAAACATCAATAATCAGCGAGGTTAGGAACAGAGCATGAGTGAGTATCAACCCCCGAAAGTTTGGCAATGGAATAAAGAAAGTGGTGGCCGTTTTGCGGCAATTAATCGCCCCATTGCTGGTGCTACCCATGAGCAAGTTTTGCCGCGTGGTGCGCATTCATTGCAGTTGTATTCTTTGGCGACGCCCAATGGCGTAAAAGTGACTGTTATGCTTGAAGAGCTTTTAGATTTGGGCATCAGTGGCGCAGAGTACGACGCCTATATGATTAACATTAGTGACGGGGATCAGTTTGGTAGCGGTTTTGTTGAAATAAACCCCAATTCCAAAATACCGGCGCTCGTTGATTATTCCGGTGAACAAGCAATACGCGTCTTTGAGTCGGGTGCGATCTTACTGTACCTTGCAGAGAAGTTCGCCAAGTTACTGCCTACCGAACATAAAGCGCGTACCGAGGCGCTTAATTGGCTCTTTTGGCAAATGGGTAGTGCCCCCTTTTTGGGTGGCGGATTTGGCCATTTTTATGCCTATGCACCTTCCAAATTTGAATACCCGATTGACCGCTTTGCCATGGAAGTAAAGCGTCAACTCGACGTGTTAGATCGCCATTTGGCGGATAAAACTTACATGGTGGGTGAGCAGTATACAATTGCTGATATCGCCATTTGGCCTTGGTATGGAGCGCTCGTGCGGGGCTTATTGTACGAGGCTGGTGAGTTCTTGGATGTAAAAAGCTATACCAATGTGGTGCGCTGGGCCGAGCAGATCAATGCTAGACCTGCTGTCAAACGTGGGATTATGGTCAATCGCGCATGGGGTGAAGCCTCGCAACAATTACACGAACGGCATTCCGCTGAGGATTTCAGTACTAAAACGGCCGACAAACTTCAGGCGCAGTTAGAATAAACCCCGCTGGCTTACTTTGGCGGAGCCGTATCGGTAAAACACGGCCATGTGTTGGCCAGCGCTAAAAACCGTTGCAGATTGGCCTGACCATCTAGGTTGATGCGCTTGCGAAACAGCGCCCAGTCTAAAAAGCAGGCTAAGCGCGTCTCGGCAACAGTAAGCGGTAATTCCTGGGCAAGGTCTAGGCTGTTTAGCTGCTTGAGACTGGCATTGATGCGATCGGCCTGGCGCTGCAAATAAGCACTTTGTGCTGGGCCTAATCCGTCACGCTCGAGTAAAAAAAGATTAATGGTCGTGTCCATCGCGGTGTTAGCCAGTGTGAACAGTTCCATTTGCGTGGGCGAGTCAATAAAGGTTCGGCCTGCAGTTTGGTAGAGATACATTAAGATACTGCTCGAATCGGAATACGTTATTCCATTCACCTGTAAAAAAGGGACACGCATGGTGGGCGACGCGAGCGCACTGGCTTGGTAGTCGGTATCGACAAATTCGCACGTAATATCCAACTCTAAGAGCGCGGTTCGGCAATGTCGAGCGTAAGGGGATGTATAGCTGCCAAAGAGTTTCATAACGTAGAGTATTTGCGAAGTGGAGCGCCAAAGTATACTCGTTTTAAGCAACTAAAGTAGTAGGTGCTACTGGTAAGATATGCCGAAGATCAATGAAAAGGAGGCTGATATGGAACTGGCGATTAGCGAGCAAAGGCTCAGTAGTAAAGCGCAATGGATTATTTTGGTTGTCGCTGCCGCGCAAGGAATTGGCTTGTACTGGTTGCAGCTAAGCGTTGAAGAGCAGTGGTGGCCCGCAAACAGTGGGGCGAGCATTGCTATTGCTGCGCTTTGGCTGGTGCTCATTCCTAGTGCATTCGCGCTGAGCTTCAGATTGACTTTGGCCACGCGACCCTATTGGTTGGCTTTGAGCGCAATGCTTGTAGTGCTCGTTCCCATAGGCTTCTATTTTGGCTTGGCCCATGACCAAGACGCGTTCCGCGAAGGCGGTGGTGCAGCCGTTATAGCGGGCATGGTATTTTGGTTTATCGTTTTATTTTGGTTTAAAGCTGCATTGCATGAGCGCACGCTATGGCCTTCTTATGCGTCTCTGTTTGGTTTTTCTTGGCACGTTTTCTTGTGCATCACGCTGGCGTACCTATTTAGTCTGATCACCTTTGGCGTGCTCATGTTGTGGGGCGCCCTGTTTGAAGTGATCAATATTGATTTTTTCAGCGAGCTGTTTGCTCGGCCTTGGATTATGTGGCCGGCGATGATGTTGGCGTTTAGTTACGCCTTAATCTTGTTTCGTACGCAAATTAATGCGGTTGGTGCGGTGCAGAGAATTTTGCGAGCGCTTTTTTCAATACTGCTACCCGTATTGGGCTTGGTCGCCACGCTTTTTGTGCTTTTTTTACCCGTTACAGGCGTCGAGCTGATCTGGGCTAAAGGTTATGGCAGCAGTACGATTTTGTTATTTATCGCAATCGTGTTGTTTTTGTTTAACGCAGTATTTCAAGATGCACAGCAGCCACCGTACGGCGCTTTGGCAACACGTATCGTAAGGGCAATCCCACTCGCTCTATTAGTACTTACTGGATTGGCGATTTATGGAGTTGGCTTACGCGTTCAGCAATATGGACTCACGGTGGACCGACTATGGGCGCTGGTGTTGGTGGTGTTGCTAAGCGCTTACACTGGCGCCTGCGCGCTCAGCTCGTTACAGCACAGCCCTGCTTGGGAAAAAGGTTTTGGGTTGATCAATCGCGCTCTGGCAGTGACCGTCGCCGTCGTTTGCCTGCTGCTGATTACACCGATGATTAGCTTGGATAAAGTGTCGATAGCGAGTCAACTCAAGCGTCTGGAGGCGGGTCAGGTGGCGGTTGCGGACTTCGATTTTGCTTACTTAGCGCGATTAGGCGAGCCAGGTAAACGCGCGCTAGAAGGGTTGGCGAGCAATGCGACCGTGGCCAATGATCCTCTCGCTCTGGCACGCATCGACGAAGCCATTGAAACAAATGGGTCTGTGTATCGAAGGCATGACATTAAGACTGAGGCTGAGCGCCAAAGTTTGGCTGAAAATTTCGTGCTGTACCCCTCTGAGAGTTCTTTCAACCTTGATGTTTTGTTGGATAAATTAGTAGGCGCTAATTTAGACTTTTGCTCGAGCGCGCGTCCTTGTGTGATCATAAGTCTAGATCTTGATGGCAACGATGAAGAAGAGCAAGTCTTGCTGACACCCAACGCTAAAGGTGGTTATCATGCTTCGAGAATCGTTGAATACGCCCCTGGCTTTTACGACAATGTGGGTTACATCAACGTAGAAATCGAAGCCAAGGATTTACTCGATGCGATACGACGAGGCGACATTGCAACGCCGCCCTCGCCGTGGAAGAATTTGCAGATTGGCGAGCAAGTGATTGGCGTAGGCGAGC
>CAYOXK010000003.1:44764-49116 GCA_964407915.1 uncultured Gammaproteobacteria bacterium | reverse complement strand
GGGGAGCCGTAAAGACCGACTAAATTGAAGTAGGAATCTGAATTGGATATACAAACTGTTTTAGAGCAAGCGAGTAACGACACGTTGGTGTATTGGTTTGTGCCCATTTTCTTAACCGCACTTGCCCTTGAGGCAGCGCTCAGTTATCGATATCGACTGGAACTGTTTGAAAAAGCGGACACTAAGGCGTCATTATGGATGCTGTTGTTTGTGGGTATTGTGGATATTGTGCCGAAGCTCGTTGCCTTTGGTGCCTTTATATATCTCGCTAGCTTGAGTCCATGGCAAGACGTGATCGGGCGGCAATGGTGGGCTTGGGCTTTGCTGTTCTTATTGGATGATTTTATTTATTACTGGTTTCATCGGGCCAACCACGAAATTCGGTTGTTCTGGGCAGGCCACGTCTCGCATCACTCTGCGGTTAAAATGAATTTTGCCACCGCATTACGACAGGGCGTTGGCGAGCGGGTGCACAAGTATTTTTTCTGGTTACCACTGCCGCTGCTTGGATTCGATGCGCTGATGATCTTTACTGTTATGGCCATTAATTTGTTTTACCAGTTTTGGGTGCATGTAGAGTGGGTGCGCAAGTTACCGAGCTGGTTTGAGTTTGTGTTTAACACGCCATCGCATCATCGCGTACATCACGCGTCGAACGTTCCCTATTTGGACCGTAACCATGGTGGCGTGTTGATTATTTGGGATCGACTGTTCGGCACTTTTGCGCAAGAGCTGCCACAAGAAAAAGTCCGCTATGGGCTCACTAAACCATTGGCTTCGCTCGCTCCCTTACATGTTGCAACGCATGATTATCAGGCGCTGTGGCGGGACGTTAGAGCCGCGCCCACGCTTAAAGCGAAACTGGCGTATATCTTGTTAGCCCCAGGTTGGTCGCACTCAGGAGACGATTTGCGCTCGAACACCTTGCGTGCTCAGCATGGGGAGGGCTCAGCGCTGCATAAAACAACAACGAGTGACGAGACCGTAACGTCATCATGACGCGCGCGTGGTGTACCAGCGAGTACACTTAAATTAATTAAGCAAATAGGAGATTTATTATGTCACTACGAATTAACGATCAAGCGCCCAACTTTAAAGCGCAAACGACTGAAGGCGTTATCGATTTTCACGAATGGATCGGCGACTCATGGGCGGTACTATTTTCCCACCCTAAGGACTTTACACCCGTGTGTACAACCGAACTGGGGTATGCCGCTGGACTCGAAAAGGAGTTTGCTAAGCGTAATGTTAAAGTCATCGGTTTGAGCGTTGATGCTGTAGACAATCACGCGGAGTGGGCTAAAGATATTCAGGAAACTCAGGGTCACGCAGTGAACTTCCCGATGATTGGCGATACCGATCTGAATGTGTCGAAGCTCTACAACATGTTTCCCGCGGATGAAACCGGCTCTGCAGAAGGTCGCACCGCATTAACCAATGCGACCGTGCGTTCGGTCTTTATTATTGGGCCCGACAAAAACATCAAGTTGATGATGACCTACCCCATGACTACGGGGCGCAATTTTAATGAAATTTTGCGGGTAATTGATTCCATGCAGCTAACGGCTCAGCACAAAGTTGCAACCCCTGTAAACTGGGAGAATGGCGATGATGTGATTATCGTGCCGGCCGTGAGCGATGCAGAGGCAAAACTCAAGTACCCACAAGGTTGGAAAACGCTTAAGCCCTACCTGCGTGTGGTTAAGCAACCGAGTTAATTCAGCAGAAATCGCTATTCGCAACTTGTTTTAAGTTAAAGGGTTTAAGTTACAGGTGGAGACTACTATGCTGAATAAATACCTGTGGATCGGATGTGCGTTGGCAGTGTGGGCCGCTGGGCCGACCGCGCTTGCATCATCACCGCATGATGTTTTTGGTTTGTTTTTAACCGAAGAGCGCAATTCGGTCATTGAAGTTGCACCGTGTGGTGACTCGGTGTGCGGAAAAGTGGTATGGCTTAATCCAGACGCATTGGACGACGGTGAAACGCCAGAGCAGGCACGCAGCAAGGCTGGCGAGAAGATTCTCGGACTGTCTATGTTGCAGGGCTTTGCGCGTACCGGCTCGGACTGGCGGGACGGTACTATTTATGACCCTGGCAAGGACAAGACGTATTCGTCGCGACTCAAGCGACAAACGGATGGAACGTTAGAAGTAAAGGGATGCATCGCCTTTCTTTGTCAGACGCAAATATGGACCGCGGTAGCGAGTCTAGACGATCCTTTGCAGTCTGAGTAAGTCATTGCTGGTAACTAAAAACTTGATCTTAAGCTAGGGACATGAGATGGAAATAAAAGGAAAAGTAGCCGTGGTAACCGGTGGAGCCTCTGGCTTGGGCGCCGCTACCGTGCGTGCGTATGTGGAGCGCGGCGCGAAAGTGGCGATCTTTGACATGAATGAAGCGGCCGGGCAGGCGCTTGCGGATGAGCTGGGCACTGATAATGTCGCGTATTTTGAGGTTAACGTGTGTGATGAAGCGATGGTTGAGAAAGCCATTGTGGGTACCGTTGCGGCCTTTGGCGCTATTCATATTTGCAACAATTATGCGGGTATTGGCCATGGCGAGAAGACCGTCTCTAAAGGCGCTCCGCATAAGCTCGATACGTTCACCAAGATTATTAATGTGAACCTAATAGGTACTTTTAACGTAGCGCGTCTGGCCGCCGCACAAATGGTTACACAAGACCCTGTAACAGCGGATGGGGGTCGAGGCGTAATTATCAACACGGCCTCTGTGGCGGGTTACGAAGGGCAAATCGGTCAGGCGGCTTATTCGGCGTCGAAAGGTGGGGTCATTGGTATGACTCTAACCATTGCTCGCGATCTGGCGGCCGATGGTATTCGCTGCAATACGATTGTACCCGGCCTAATTCATACCCCCCTGTTTGACTCCCTACCAGAAAACGTTTACCGCTCACTTGAAGCCAGCGTGCTGGGCCCGCAACGGCTCGGCAAGCCAGAAGAAATAGCGCACTTGAGCGTGTATCTGGTGGAAAACGATTACATGAACGGCGAGAGTGTACGCATGGATGGTGGCATTCGAATGCAGGCACGATAAGCGGGTCCTTCGAGCAGACAGTGCGCTGCAAACCGTTGAATTTAAAGAACGCGTAGTGCTTGTGCACTATGCGTTTTTTGTGGACACGCTATAGCGCATCAAACGAGTGTTAGACGTCGGCCATTTTGCCGAACACCAAGCAGGCTATGACAACTTGTACCATCGTCTGCGCGATTAGCCTCGGCTTACCTACCTCTAAAGTACGCTTTAGTCGCGTCGTCGGCAGGATAAAACGTTTCAATTTTTAGTTCGTTCGCCGTTACATCCTGCGCGCTACCAAATGAGGACAACACGCTAATGAGGCTCAACTGTTGCTCCCCTACGCCGTAGCGCAAAGGCAGGATTGGCGATAGTGGACTATTAGGCGAGTCGTCGCTAACGGGTACGTATTGAGCGAGTTCGTCGACTATTGCAGTAACCCCAGGGTCGTGTTGCTCCTGCGCTTCGCGCCGAAGTCGCGTAAACAAAGACGGTGCAACTTCATCCCAATTGTGGGCAAAGCGACGCAACCCACGTGGGTGTAGCGACAAGCGCGCAATGTTGACCTGTCCGTCGTCTTTGATCTCGCGCAACATGGACGGTAAGTCGCCAAACAGAGCGAGCAATTTGTCGGCGGCTTTATTTTTCATCTTCAAGTTCCAGTAGCGGTCCATCACTATGGCTGGATAGGGTTCGTGATTGTCGAGCATCAGTTTCAGCACATCGTCAACCACCTGCATGGTCGGTGCGCCCAATTCACTTTGAACGTACAGCGGTGCGAAGCCGGCAAGGTTGAGTAGCCGATTGCGCTCGCGATTCGGAACATCAAGCGTTTCGGCTAATCGTATTACCATATCGCGACTCGGCTTGGCACGACCGGTTTCCAGCCAAGACAGATGCCGTTGTGAGACTTGCGCTTCAAGCGACAATTCCAACTGCGACATCTTTCTTTGTTTACGCCAGTTCTTTAGTAGGCTGGTAAAGTCTAGTGCATGGGGTGTGTGTGCTTGCGGCTGTTGCATTGCTCTGCTCCATAGGGTGGAGCTTTACTGTATGCGCGCCACATACTCATTTCAATAACCTTTAACGTCATAGCTTTCGATATCCACTCATGTATGGAGCGATGCTAAGATAATTGATGCGTTGGTTTACGCAGTCTTAATAAGCAAAAAAAAAGCCGGAGCAAAGGCTCCGGCCAATCCAAGGGGATCAATTACATCCTAGCTTTGTCGCAACGGTTAGGCTGCGCTTATCTGCAGGATGTGTGGTAACGCAAAGCTTAAGCGGTACGAATCGAAACAGGTGCGCCGTCTTC
>CAYOXK010000003.1:23750-44754 GCA_964407915.1 uncultured Gammaproteobacteria bacterium | reverse complement strand
GATACGCATTCCATAACTGAACGCTCGCCATTAGCGGTAACACGAAATTTCGCAGTGAAAATTCCGCGACGCGAACGAATGGTGGCTACCTTCACGTTTGTTACGCCTTCCATGCTTTCGCTGATGGTGTTTTTACAATCAGTCAGCAAGGCGTTATCCGATTTTTGATCAGCGAAGGTAGGGGCCGCAAATACTAATGAAGCTGTGATTACCGCAAATTTAATGATGTTTTTCATAATAGTCTCCTAGGAAGAGAGGTTAATGCAAAAAGATTGATTGAGTGAAAACTCCAACGAGGCGTTATTGCTCTTTGGCACACTCGCATTAAACTCTTCAGGCGCAACTAACTCTCCCGAAAAACTACACAAACCTACCGAATTTTAAAATTCGGTAGGTTTTCTAAGAATCCGTTAGGGCTTCGGCACGATAGCGCGTAGGAGAGACACCGAATTCAGTCTGAAACGCCGTGTTGAATGACGATATTGAGCGGAAGCCAACGTCTAAAGCAATGCTTAACACCGGAATGCGCGTATCTTCGCGCAGACGTACGCCCGCTTCTTCAATTCGGTAGTGGTTAACAAATTGATTAAAATTGCGGTAGCCGAGCTCTTGGTTGATTTTGGCGCGCAGCTTGTACTCCGGTACGTTGAGCATATTCGCCAAACTGGCCACGCGTAAATCATGGTCAGCGTAGAGTCGCTCGTTTTGCATGCGCGACAATAAATCCACGAGTATGGGGTCTGATGTCTTGCGTCTTACCGGAACCGGTTGCTCCAGCAGAACCCCCAACGGTCTTTTGCGTAAGTAAGTGTAGTTGATCATCAAACCGAGGATAAACGTAACCAATGCAAATATCGTGGCGATTTTGATCGGCAAATTGAAATTTGTGATGGTCTCAGCGGCAGAAGCCAAAAAGGTGATGAGCGCGAGTGAGAAAATAAAGATGTTACGCATTCTGTTGCGCGTTGCGACTAGGTCGTTGTCTTTGCCGCGCCAAACGATATAAATGGCCACTCCTGCAATAAATATTTTGAGGAGCTTGAGCCACAGAGGGGAACCCGGTAAACCGGCGGCGCTAATTTGAAAGGTAAGTGAACTGCCACAAGAAAACGTGACTAAGGCTATGAGCCAATAAGGAAAGGAACTGTCTTCCTCAAAGATAAACCAAACGAACATCAGCATTAAGCTTGGCGAAATGGTGGCAAAATACCAAAAGTGGCGCAGTTCGGGGACCGGTATATGCTCGGTAATGATCGGCATTAGCATATACATCATTACGCCGAATTGCAGTAGCACGCCAACTACGCGTACGCGCAAAGGGTTGTGCGATAGCACTAAAGCGACAATCAATAAAATAATTTGGGAGGCGGCCAATAGCCGCAACGTGATATTGGCGATTTCCATGCTTAACTTACAACATGCTGCATTTCATTTGAATGCGCTAGTGTAATGCATATTGCTTGAAGAAGGCGCCAGATTCGTCTCCGCCGCGAAGGGCGGGAAGGTTATCCCCGCCGGCACGTCCCGCAGACAGACGTCATTCCCGCGTATCGCTACAGGGAGGTAGCGATACGCGGGAATGACAGTGGCGGCGCGGGCGGGGATGACCGTTGCGGCGCGGGGGGGATGAAGGTGGAGGGGCGGGAATGACCGTGCTGCCGTGGTGTTCTTACCCCTCCAGCTTGCGTAGTCTATTCTTGATTGTTACAGAGCGATGGTAGCGAATCGCACCAACTGTTCGGCTCACCGATTGGCCCATCGTTGCGTACGCGACGAAATGCAGCCGTATGCAGATACAGGTCGCGACGCAGTTCGTTAAAATAGCTCAATGGTTTAAGTGCTTTCGTGCCATGCCAAACATTAAATGACATGTTTTCACACATCGTATTTTGCTCGGCGGTATCAAATTGCTGTCTCGGTATGTGGATCCGTGCAATGGGTACAAAGGGCGCTTTTTTCTCTGACCAAACGACCGTGGTGTCTTCAATGGGCATGCGAGCATCAGGAACACGCAGCTGAACCATAAATTGCATGCAGGCATCTTTGTCCCGCAGTAGGCTGCGCATGGCATTACGTAAAAAATTTGGATCGGTTTGATCAATCCCAACAGGGTTGTAGTTTTCGCAGGACTTCGCGGAATACTTCATTTGGTGTGGGCCCAGTTGATACGCCGAGGCAGAGTAATACTGCGTTGAGATCGGCGTGTTGGGCGCTTTTTTGCGCGTACTCAAGCCCAGATACAACTCGCGTAAGTTCCAATGCAGTGGGTTGACATAGTAGTCACCCAAAAAGTAGGTAAACGGCTTGCCGATGGCGGTGCGACGCTCTAAGTCTCTATATCCCTCAATCGAACGGATAAAGAAGTTGGGCGAATTGATCATCACAAAGTCTTGGGTTTTGCCTGCAAGTTTGGGCGGCAATAGCTGTTCGCCTGGCACATTCATTACTTTAATTGCCATACCGCGGGCATCGGATTTGGGGTCGTTGATCACGGGAACTGAGCCGTTGGAAAACCGAATCCACGCTTCATAACGACCCGGATGAGCAAACAAGCCGTGGTTGTAGACCGAGTCCATTTGAAACACTTCGAATTCGGCGCGTACACAACCATGCGGTTTAGCATGGGCGTCGCGCTGATATTCTGGCGTGCGGAAACGAGCGACTTGTTGTCGTACCGATTCCACAATCTCGGCAAAATCCGTATTCCGTTGAGCCTGCGCCTGCGGTGAATTATCGACTAAATCGGCGTCGGGATCGCGTAATGCTGCCTGTGTCATTTGCATAGCAAAAATAAACAGCGCAAGGCCTAGATAACCCAGAACCAAGAACGCTAACCGTTTGCTCCATGTCAGCAAAAAGTGTTTCATGATGCGTCTCCGTTGGCGTGAGGCCAGGTCATGTTGATGCAATGTGGCTCAGATTCGGGACTAGGGCGCTGCCCGTCCGAGTGTATTTTTAAATATTCTAAAATGGCCATGCGCTCATGTTCCGTAAATTGTCGGCAATATCCAGGTTGTTCTTTAAGCTCGTACCCGATAACGCCGTCTCCACATAGACCGTCGTTAAACTCGTGCCCTAAGTTCGAATTGCCTTTAATCGACGTATCAAATTTGAAACCGCCTTTGAATTTGGAAACATCAAAACCGAGCGTTTCCGGCACAAACTCTTTGCGCCCTAGATAAAAAGTTTGATCCCGTTCATCGCTAGGGAGTAGCAACTGGTAGATACTCGGTACCGAGCCGTTGTGCAGATAGGGGGCAGTTGCCCAAATAGCTTCAAGCGGTCGAGGGCGATAGGCGCGCCATGCGACCGGGTCATCAACCTCTCCAAAGCCGTCCAAGTCCCTTACCGCGTGTTCTCGCTCGGGTTGCGGATTATAGCCATCAGCGAGCATCAAGCCCCATTCGCGGTACTGTTTATAGCGTACTTCGCCGCCTATGAATGCTAAGCCAGCCGCAAACTCGGTGTTTTTAGGATCTGGAATTGACTGCGGATTGGGCAGCCGCAGTTTGCCGCCATTAGCCTGGTTCTCTTTGATGAGCTCGACCAACGAACTTAAATCGTAACGATAGTTGATCATGTTTTCCGCCGAGGTTGGATCGGTGCCGATGTACTCCAGCGGAATGTGAATCATCTCCCAATAGCCGTCACGCTCATATTGATCGGCATACTCTGGAGGCACGTCGCCCAACCAAGCGTCTGGGCCAAGCTGCACGGTTGGGTGCTCTGCCTTATTGGAAAGGTCTAAGAGTTCGCCATCGGCACCCGTCATAAGGGGGCCGTGGCAGGTGGTGCACTGATGGTTTTTAGCGGTGTCTTTGTAGTTGACTATGCCATCTACGGCAACGCGTTTGAATGGTCCATGGCAGGTCGCACAGGTCTCGTCAAAAATCTGTTTCCCTTTATCTGCTAACTGCTGGTCAACTGCACCGAATAAGTCTTCGGGCCACTTGGGTGGCTCAAGGTGTTGCAGGGTCGTTTCGATACAGTGCATTTCGGGCATCATTACGGTGTTGTCGTACAAGCCGTCAGCGTGCGTTAAATTGATCTTAGCGCGTGTTCCCAAGCCCTCGTTCACGTTGCGTGCCATGGCTTGACGTACTGATCCCATCCATTGCACCCAATCGAACGCCCAAATGTCCCACACATGCGGATAGTTAACGGGGGCGTCAGCAATGCGATAGTTATCGGGGGTTATGTAGTCTCCGTATACCGTATTGGCGATGCGGCCTAAGCCATCAGTACGACCGTAGCCCTCTTCGGTTGGATACAGGAACAGATTGTAACGAGCGTAACCGAGTGCATTTTTGATCGTAGCCCATGTCTCTTGGCGTAACTCGCGCTTGGCGGCCGAATAGTCTTGTTCAGGCACATCAACTAGCACTTTGGCCGCAAAGCGATTGAATTTAAGCGGATTTATATAGGTCACAAGCAACGACACAATACTGTTGGCCATAAATTGTGTGGGTGCCAATGAAGGGAGAGCGTGTCCTCCCGGTCCGCCGTCAATCACTATACTGGTACCTTTATAGGTTATTTGTGCGGAATGGCAGGCGGCGCAACTCACGTCGAGTATTTTCTTGCCCGAGTCTTGGTCATAGTGCCATGTTAATCCAACGGGCAAGTTGTGTGGGTTTTCTGAATTAGGGGTTGGTGCGGGGTCATAGATGTACCCGAGTCGTTGCATGTATTCCTGACTGACCAACAGCTGTTTGCCGACGGGACGCTCGAGCGCGGCTATCCAGTCGTACTGCAAACCAAAAAAATCGGTACCTTGAGGTACCCGATAATAATGTTGGCGTTGTTCGGGACACCATCCTTGGTAAGCGGGTATTTTTAGATCGTTGTTCGGATCATCAGGGTCGCTGTTGGTGGGGTTAGGGTTGTCGCACAGCTTGTCAGCGCTAGGATTTAAAAAACGGTACTCGCTAATTTCTTGATGGCTGGGAATGTTCGGATAATTAGAAATATTCCACAAAAAGGCATAAGCGCCAAGCACGACCAAGATTATTAGCCCGAGTGTCCACTTAAGGATTCTTAGTAAACTTCGTTTGCTAAATAACCCTAATAGACGACGTCCAAAATGGCGCAACCCGTGCAGCAAATGTTTAAGAATAGTCATCATCGATTCAACGCAAAGGCGCTGCCGTTAAAGTTGAGTTTTAATCCAGGTACAGCACTTGGTACTTTGAGTAGATGGCCTGAGCCACCGCACGTAACGTAAGCTGTTTGCATGTCGGGCCCACCAAAGCAGATATTCGATGGCAAGGGGTCAAAGCCATGGTCTGGTAGCGCCAGTTCGAAGAACGTGGTGTTGCCTTTGGGTGTAATAATGGAAATGCCACCATGTGAAGCTGGGTTATTGCCGTGCGGAAGCATGGTTGCAACATACACGTTGCCAGCACTATCCACTGCCATCGAATCGAGCACTGATTGCCCAACAAAATCAGCGCTCAACAGGTGCGAACCGTCGAGGGTGGCGGGGTTGGGTTTTATGACACCTGGTTCGGCCAGCTCATAGTAGATGACCTTGCGCTCAAACGTGAGCGCCACATACAGCTTGCTGCCATCGGGCGATAGCGCTATTCCGTTCGGGTTATTGAGCGGGTAAACCGCTTGGGTGATCGTTTTTAAGTCGGGGCTAATGTAGTACACACCCGTAACGTCCTGATCGCGTTCGCGCATTTTGCCATAGTCGGTTAGCCATATACCGCCTAACGCATCGACGACTAAATCATCTGGACCGCATAAACGATAAGCGGGGTTCCAGTCAGGCGCCGCTGCGCCGGGAGGGAACTGTCTGTTAGTGCACTCCCTAAACAGCGTTTCCACTGTGCCCGTGTGTATATCCACGCGGTCTAAACTACCCGATGTATAGTTCGCAGGTTGATTGCCCGCGACCCACAAGACAGGCTTGCTTGGTGGCAGACCAATCCACTCAAACCCGCCGTCGTTGCAGATATAGATTTTACCGTCAGCGCCTACCGCAGCACCATTTGGGCCCTCAGGCACATCCGCTAGCTTAACCGCAGGGCTTCCATTGGCGGGCACAAGCGTTAACCGCTTACCTTTAATTTCAACCAGAATGATGCTGCCGTCAGAGCAATGAATTGGGCCTTCTGGGTATTCGAGTCCCGAAGCCATGATTTCTATATTGTTAACATCTAAATGCGGCATGAATTCTCCTTCGGCCAAGAAGGCCCGACAATGCGCAGACTAATTAAATTAATTTGTGACGCTTAAGCCCTCCCGTAAACAGCTTTGACATTTTCGCGTCGCCAGTGATGCGATTTATATTGTCGGCGTAGAGTTCCGCGGTTAAGTAAGGGTTGATCTGCTCAGCCGAGGCGATGGCCGAGCGCGCTTCATCCGGGCGGCCTAGTTCGCAGTAAGCATTGGCTAGGACAAAATAGTTGTGCGCCCAGCCGGGTTGGCCGCTCAACGAAGCATGCGCTTGGTTGATCGATGCTTGCTGATGTCCGCGCGCCTGCTCAGCCACGGCCATGAAAAATTCCCAATAGGGGGTTGCCGGGTGGGTGGGTGCAATAGCAATGTTCTCTGACAATAGGGCGAGCGCTTCTTCCGCACCCGCGACGCCTTTCGTAAGCGCAAGCAGCAGAGCTAGATAGCCCCGGGCGATCAAATTGAGTGGGGTAAGCTTAACCACTTTGCGTAGAGCCATCTCAGCTTTCATTTTTTCGCCAAGATTTTGCCAAGTGACACCCGCATTTTCCAACACATCAATGTCGTTAGGCGCCTGCTTGAACGCGCTTTCGATCATTTCGCGGGCTTCCTTCGCGGCGGCCTCGTAGTCTGGCGCGATCCGCATGGTCATTTGATTCGCCAGAATCATGGCTAACGCAGCTTTAGCGGTAGCGTATTCAGGGTCGATTTCGATCGCTTTGCGCAGCAGTTCGCAAGCATCCAACATCGCTTGCGGTGAAAACGAAACTAACCAAAAAAAGTAGGCTTTTTGTACGAGCCCCCACGCATCAAGCTGCTGAGTGGGCGTTTCTTGTGCCACCAACGACTCGGCCATTTTTACTTCCCCGAGAATCGCGCCCACGATGCACTGCGCAATTTCATGTTGCACATCAAAAATATATTCGATATCGCGATCGTATTGCTCTGCCCAGATATCGCGATCTTGCTGCGCATCGTATAAGTGTGCGATTACCCGGATGCGCCCCGCCGAGTGGTGCAGGCTACCCGCTAAAATGTAGCGGGTATGCAAGGATTCGGCCACCTCCTTCACGTCTGTTTGGTTGGACACAAAGCCATACGATGCGGCCCGTGAACTGACGCGTAACGAGGGCACTTTAGTAATGTGAGCAATGATCTCGGAAGTAATACCTGAGGCAAGATATTGATCGTCTGGATTGCTAGATTTGCAATCGAACAACATAACGGACACTGAGTTGTGGCCTGAATGCAGTGTTGTTGATTTAGACCTGCTACTTGTTTGCTTGGCTTGGTTGCGCTCTTTGGTCAGCGCAATTTTACGTTGCCGACGCAGTGCGTTATAGCGCCGCACAATGGGCGCAAAGACGAAGCGCAGAAATCCATAGAATACCCCCAAAATCACGGTGGCGGCCGCGATAGCTGAGAGCGCTGACTCATACTCGATGAGCCAATTAATTAGGCCGTCTAAATTTTCCACACCCAGTTAAAATTTAGTTCGTTGTGACTGGCTAAACGGTAGCGAAACTGTCTAGGTGAAGCAAGTGCTGTTTTCACTTTATCGTACGCTTTGTGCCAGGGTGGGCCTAACGGAGTTGCAGTTCCTGTGCACTGGTATAGTCAGTGCCTCATGGCGAAAGATTTCGACTGTTGCGCACAAGCAAAAAAAGCACCGCCTAAAGCGGTGCGTTTAACGCTGAGGTTAGTTAAATTCCAGAACCCATTTTTGATTTAACGTCGGCTAAAACAACCCGTCGATTTGCCCCGCCGCATTGATGCAAATTTGCTCAGCGGAGGGGACGCTGGGCAGGCCTGGCATGGTCATTATTTCACCGCATATCACAACTACAAATCCGGCGCCTGCAGCTAGACGCACTTCACGCACTGGCAGTGAGTGATTGGTTGGGGCCCCGCGCAGGTTCGGGTCTGTCGAGAAACTGTATTGAGTTTTGGCCATACAAACAGGCAGATTGCCATAGCCTTGATCTTCCCATTCTTTTAGCTGGTCGCGAATTTTTTTGTCAGCCAGCACTTCGTTGGCTCGGTAAATGCGTTTGGCTATGGTTTCGATCTTTTCAAACAAAGGCATCTCGCTCGGGTAAAGTGGTGCGAAGCTGGCCATATTGGCATCGGCTATTTGCGCTACTTTTCGCGCCAAATCGAGGCAACCTTTCGAACCCAATTCCCAGTGCTTAGATAAGATAGCCTCAGCGCCGTGTTCTGCTACGTATTTTTGAATTACTTGAATCTCCGCTTCGGTATCGGTCACAAAATGATTGATGGCAACCACCACAGGCACACCAAACGATTTTAAGTTTTCAATGTGGCGGCCAAGGTTAGGGCAACCCTGCGCTACCGCCTTCGTGTTTTCTGTACCGAGATCTGCTTTCGCTACGCCGCCATTCATTTTCATAGCCCGTACGGTCGCCACCAAAACTACGGCACTCGGGGCGAGTCCCGCTTTGCGGCATTTGATGTTCATGAACTTTTCAGCGCCAAGATCCGCACCAAAGCCCGCTTCTGTCACTACATAATCCGCCAGTTTTAAGGCGGTTGTTGTGGCTATTACAGAGTTGCATCCATGCGCAATGTTAGCAAATGGACCGCCGTGTACAAACGCCGGGTTGTTCTCCAAAGTTTGCACCAGATTGGGCTGCATCGCCTGTTGTAGCAAGACAGTCATCGCACCATCCGCTTTTAGATCGCGGGCGTACACAGGCGTTTTATCGCGACGGTAAGCCACGATGATGGCGCCTAGGCGCTCTTGTAAATCGGTGATGTCTTTCGATAAGCACAAAATAGCCATAACTTCGGAGGCAACTGTGATATCAAAACCGGTTTGGCGCGGTGCTCCATTCGCAACGCCACCGAGGCTTGTAACAATGTCTCGTAGCGCACGATCGTTCATGTCCATTACCCGTCGCCAAGTAACGCGGCGGATATCGATATCAAGTGCATTGCCCCAGTAAATATGATTGTCGATCATAGCCGAGAGTAAATTGTGCGCCGAGGTGATCGCATGGAAGTCGCCCGTGAAGTGCAGGTTCATTTCTTCCATAGGCACAATCTGAGCATAGCCACCACCTGCGGCACCGCCTTTCATACCGAAGCATGGACCTAACGAGGCTTCACGAATGCAGACGGCCGTTTTTTTACCGATGGCATTTAGACCATCGCCGAGACCCACTGTAGTAGTGGTTTTACCTTCGCCCGCTGGGGTAGGGTTGATGGCGGTAACTAAAATGAGTTTGCCGTTAGGCCGTGCTTGCTGTTCCGCGATGAATTGGGCGCTGACTTTAGCTTTATCGTGGCCAAACGGGAGTAGATGATCCGAGGGAATCCCGAGTTTGGCACCAATCTCTTGAATGGGCAGCTTGTTTGCCTCGCGGGCAATTTCGATATCAGATTTGTAACCCATAGTTATCTCCTAACTCAGCGGGGTGATCAATAAACAGCAGTGTAATTCTTTAGCCAGCGGCGCAACTTTAGGTGCATCAGCTTGCGTGTGCAAGCCGGTTTGAGAAATTCAATTTAAAGTGCCACCCGTGACTGTCTAATGCTGCAAATAATAGAGAGCAAGCTCGCGGTGTACTATCTTAGAAACGACTTGCGACTATTCAATTGCAGTATTGTTAAGCAATGCTAAACTCTGCCTCCTGATAAGGCTCGAACAGTGTTTATTCAGCTTGGATACTCCAACAATGATCGGAGTCGCTTTCAGGCTAAATCCCGTGATTTATTTAGCGTAGATTCGAGTTTCAACTGGTATTGATTGCGTCATGCGTGACGCGCTGACTTGCCCTAACTATTTTAACGCGTCTGCGAGACGGCTTGTATTTGGCTAAGATGAAGACACATGTAAAAGCACTGGTGATTGGTGGGGGCGCGGTGGGGGCAGGTATTGCTTATCACTTGGCTAAATATGGCTGGGAAGATGTCATGCTGGTTGAGCGTGATGAGTTAACCTCAGGCTCCACTTGGCATGCCGCGGGTTTGCTGCCGTTGTTTAATATGGGTTATGCAACCAGTCATCTGCACGACTACTCGGTTAAATTCTATAAATCCTTAGAGGCCGAAACGGGCC
This sequence comes from uncultured Gammaproteobacteria bacterium, assembly GCA_964407915.1. Lineage (GTDB taxonomy): Bacteria > Pseudomonadota > Gammaproteobacteria > Arenicellales > Arenicellaceae > Arenicella. Next base: position 34,490 of record CAYOXK010000003.1, on the reverse strand, counting down.
TTAACGCGGGGTTCTCGGTTGTGGGCAACTTGCGCATGGCGCAAACCCAAGCGCGTATGGATGAGTTTTTATTATATGGGGCGACTGCCGAAACCGTCGGAATTCCTTATGAGCGTTTAACGCCGACGCAAATTAAAGAGCGATGGCCATTGATTCGTACCGAAGACTTGGTGGGCGCGATCTATCACCCCACCGACGGCTATATCAACCCCGCCGACGTAACGATGGCTATGGCCAAAGGGGCACGCCAACGAGGCGTACTGATTGAACGCAAGTGGCAGGCCGATGGCTATTTCTGGAATGGCTCCGAGTGGCAGGTAACCCTGACCAAGATGATTGAGCAAGGTGGCAACCTCGTCGCTTCGGATGAACAAGTCGTGGTGACGGCTGAACACGTTGTAACCGCCACCGGAAATCATGCGCAGCGTACCGCGCAGTTGCTTGGTATTAAAATACCAGCGGTGCCCGTGGAGCATCAATTTATTGTGACTGAGCCTGACGCCGAATTGGTGAAATGGCGGGCCGCCGGCAATCCAGAGCATCCGGTCGTGCGCGATGCAGACGCACAGTCCTATGTGCGCGAAGAGCGTGGTGGTTGGATACTTGGTGTGTACGAGAAGCACGCTCCTGCCTGTTTTCGGCATGGCGTTCCCGACACCTTCCGCGCCGATCTGTTCCCGCTGGATTTAGAGCGAATAGAAGAACAGTACATGGCCATGATTCATCGCATACCGTCCTGCGAAATGAGTGGTTTAAAGGACGATTACAACGGCCCCATTTGTTACACGCCAGACGGTAATCCGTTGGTGGGCCCAGCGCCTGGTTTACGTAATATGTGGCTCGCTGAAGGCTTCAGTTTTGGTATTACAGCCGCTGGTGGAACGGGTAATTATCTGGCACAGATGATGGTGCAAGGCGAAGCAGAGATTGATATGGCGGCGCTTGATCCGAAGCGCTTTGGTAGTAATTGGATGACCAATGAGTACGCGGCGCGCAAGAACGAAGAGTGTTACGACCACGTCTACGTATTGCACCATCCCGACGAAGAACGACCCGCGTGCCGACCATTACGTACCTCTCCCGCATACGATCGACAAAAAGCGCGCGGCGCGCAATTTGGGCAGGTCAACGGTTGGGAGCGTCCGAACTATTACGCGCCAGAAGGGTTTGACGATCATGCATCACGCTCGTTTCGGCGCGGTACTTGGTGGCAATATGCGGTTGCCGAGGCGCACGCTATTCGCAATGGCGTGGGCTTAATAGATGCGACTGCGTTTACGAAGCATTTGGTTAAAGGACCCGGAGCAACGGCCTTTCTCGACTGGTTCACCTGCAATGCTTTGCCAAAAGTTGGCCGCATCAATTTGACGTATGCACTAACAGGTGCAGGCACTACGCGCACGGAATACACGATTGTTCGGCAAGCTGAGCACCAATATTATTTAGTCTCGGCTGGTGCTTGGACTGCTTATGATGCGGATTATTTACGTAAAGCAGCGGAAGATAAACAAGCCGAATTTGGCTATATCGAAATTCAAGACGTCACGACACAGTGGGGTGTATTTGCCCTCGCTGGCCCGCGCTCACGCGATGTACTTAAAAAAGTGATCGTAGATGCTGACCCTGACACAGCCTTGTCGAACAAGCGCTTTGGCTGGCTGACTGCGCGCAATATTGAATTAGGGATGTGTCCAGTGCATGCCATTCGAGTAGCTTACACCGGTGAGCTCGGCTGGGAGTTGCATCACCCAATTGAAATGCAGAATTATCTGTTTGATTTATTGGAAAAGGCCGGCGCGGAGTTTGATTTGAAGCTGGTCGGTGCGCGCGCGCAAAATTGGTTGCGTCAGGAAAAATCGTACCGAGCATTTGGTACAGAGCTGGGCCGCGATGCAACTCCGCTTGAAGCCGATTTGCCGCGCTTTGTGGATCTGGATAAAGACTTCCATGGCAAAGCCGCCATGTTGGACAAAGGTGTGCGGTCAAAATGCGTAACGCTCTTAATTGACGGCCCTAGTGACGCCGATCCATGGGGGCGCGAAGCCCTATATGCGGGCGACACTAAAGTCGGGCGTTTAACATCAGGTGGGTATTCGGTTGCGTTTGGTAAAAGTATTGGCATGGGCTATGTGTTGCCCGACCATAGTACGGTCGGTACGCGACTGCAAGTGCGTATGTTTGGCGACTTATGGGATGCTGAAATTGTGCAAGACAGCCCCTACGACCCAACCAACGCGACCATCAGAGCGGACGGCTGAGTTACCGTGATCGCGAGCGTGAATGACCGTTCATTTTTCAGCTGAATTGCGGTGATCTAAACCCGCTCCAGTGAAGTAGTAATTGAACAAAGAGCAGTAAATAGTAGGATAATACCGGTTCGATCTGCCACAGCGGTAGAGGCCAATTAATGTGGCGAATCTCACACACAGCAGTTTTAATTCTCGGCGGAGAAGATTATGAGTGACAACGAAGATTTCAACTTAGCAGACCTGGACAATAAAGAGCTAGTTGAGCAAATTCAAGACGATTTATACGACGGACTAAACGACGAAGTGTATGAGGGCGTCGAGATTTTGCTTGACCGCGGCGTAGATGCCAATGAAGTGCTTGGTGCTGCTTTAGTCGGTGGTATGAAAATCGTGGGCGAAGATTTTCGCGACGGTATTCTATTTGTGCCAGAGGTGCTCAAATGTGCTGGCGCGATGAAGCGTGGCATGAGCTTACTGAGACCCATTTTGGCTAATAGTGCAATCGATATCTCGTTGGGCAAGTTTGTGATCGGAACTGTAAAGGGCGACATTCACGACATTGGCAAGAATTTGGTGGGCATGATGCTAGAAGGTGCGGGCTTTGAAGTAATCGATCTTGGGATTAACAACCCGGTTGAGAATTATTTGGCGGCTCTTGAAGAGCACAAGCCGGTGATCATGGGAATGTCTGCTTTGTTGACCACAACGATGCCCTACATGGGGGTAGTTATTGAGGAAATGGATAAGCGCGACATGCTGAAGGACTTCCATGTAATGGTTGGTGGTGCGCCGCTCAATCAAGAGTTCGCCGATGCAATTGGTGCACACGCTTATGGGCGCGACGCGGCACGTAGTTCCGAGATGGCCTCGTTATACGCCGTCGGAAAGCTTGCCGCACGCGTTGCTCGAGCTTAACCAGCGGTCAAGTCGGTTAGCGATACGGTTCGGCCCGTTAGTACGTTATTAGAACGCTATTAGGTGCCGTGTGTGTTGCCCAAACAAGCGGGGTCGCAAAAAAAGTTGTATCTCGGCCGAGCTCAGTAATGAGCTTGGCTTTTTTTGAATTTGGTTTCTGTGCCCCAAGGTGGTGTTAGCGCTAACCTTGGGCTAATGGTTTTTGGTTTAAGTAGTGTCTTGATATAGGAGATTTTGATGCTGACTTTAAATGATTCATGGCTCGGACTTGCATTGCCACACAACCCCAAAGCGCAATTTCATTACGCTTGGTTGCGCGATAACTGTGCGTGTACCGACTGTAAGCACCCTGCGACACGCGAGCGTGTGCTCGCAACATTCGATATTCCTGAAACGATTGCGCCTGAGAAAGCCGAGCTGCTCGGTGATACCTTGCGCGTGGTGTGGAACGATCAGCACCATCAAAGTGAGTACTCACTGGCGTGGCTCATGGGGCATGATTATTCCGCGGGTGCGCACAACGAAGATCCCGCACGGCCCCTTTATAAATTGTGGGCTAAGGAACTGGAAAATGCGATCCCACGGTTTGATTATCAAGCGCTGCGAGACGATCCCCAGCAGTTTTTGGCATGGGCTGAGGCCGTACGGGATGTTGGTTTAACCATCGTGCATGCAGCCCCCTTGGTCGAAGGTGAAATCGAGCGTTTTGCCGACTTTGTGGCCGTGGTGCGCGAAACTATTTATGACCGCTTGCACAATGTGCGTGCCACACCCGGCGAGTACAATGCCTACAACGTGGCGTCGACTGCTTTGGAGCTTAAGCCCCATACGGATATGCCTAATTACAATAATCCTCCCGGTGTGCAAATGTTTCATTTTATCGCCAACGAGACCGTGGGTGGCGAAAGCACGGCGGTTGACGGCTTTAAAGTGGCTGAGCGATTGCGCGAGGAAGACCCCGCCGCGTTCGATGTGTTAGCGTCGACGCCCGTTGAGTTTAAAATGGTCAGCAGCCGCGGAGATGTGCGTTCGGCCAATCCTTTGTTTACCCTAGATACGCAGGGCCGGCTCAAAGTGTTTAGGTTCTCGAATCAGCTCGCCCAACCCAATATGTTGTCGGTCGATAAAATGGAGGCGTTTTATAAAGCCTATCGAAAGCTTGGTCGCATGATTGATTCTCCCGAGTTCAAGATTCAGTTTCGGTTGAATACGGGGGACATTATGGTGACGAATAATTTGCGTGTATTGCACGGCCGCAATGCCTATGACGCCAATTCGGGAGCACGGCATTTGCAGTTATCCTATATGGATTTCGACGACGTTTTAAGCCGTATTCGCCTGCTCAAGTCAGCAGCGCAAGCGGCTTAGAGTGTGGTACATGGCGATAGTCAATGTCCAGTGAACCATCAGCAGCTAAAAGTGTGCTTGTCATGAAAACGGTCCGTTTTACACGCATGGAAGAGGGCACGCGCGAAGAGTATGCATTTCTCGATGCGCTGGAGGATCAATTCAAGCACGCCTTGCCTGAGCGCTTGATGCAGGCGCTCGCCGGCCTCGAGCACAGTCTATCTGGTTATCGTATCTCACGCTTAGAACACTGTTTGCAAGGCGCGACTCGCGCGCTACGTGCAGGAGAGTCCGACGACTATGTGGCGGCGGTGCTTTTGCACGATATAGGCGACGAACTTGCGCCGTACTCGCACAGCGAAATGGCTGCGGCCATTCTGCGCCCTTTTGTGAGCGATGAGCTGTACTGGGTAGTTAAGCATCACGGTGTATTTCAAATGTATTACTACGCGCACCATTGCGGTGGCGATCGGCATGCACGCGACCAATTCAAAGACCACCCTTACTATGCGGCGGCCGTGAAGTTTTGCCACAATTATGATCAAAATTGCTTTGACCCAGACTATCCATCTGAATCTTTAGATTTCTTTCGGCCATTATTGGAGCGCGTTTTCGCGCGGCCACGCGCAGATGATCTAGAGCATCAAGCTCGTTATGGCGCGCAATGAAAATGCCAGCGCCATTACCATCTGTGCCTCGCCGTTTAGTGCTCGGTTGTGGCGCGTTAGTACACGAAATGGTGGCGCTTTTGAACCAAAATCCTCGGGTACAGGACGCAACTAAGCTACATTGTCTGCCCGCGAAGTTGCACAATACACCTGAATTGATCGCTGATCGTGTTGATCAGTACCTTGCGCAGCATGCGCATTTATACGATGAGATTTTGGTGGCGTATGGTGACTGTGGTAGCGCGGGAGCGCTCGATACTGTCTTACAAAAATACGCGGCGCAACGTTTGCCCGGCGCGCATTGTTATGAATTTTTTATCGGTACGGCTGAATTCCAACAATTGCTCGATGAGGAGTTGGGTACGTTTTTCTTAACGGATTATTTAGTTAAGAATTTTACCCGATTGGTAGTGATCGGCTTAGGCTTAGATCGATATCCGGAACTGTTTGACGAGTACTTCAAACACTATAAAAAATTGGTGTATTTGGCACAAGTTGACGACCCACAGCTGCAGGCTAAGGCGCGCCAATATGCGCGCGATTTTGGTTGGGAATATGAGTATCGTTGGGTTGGAGTGGAGGGTATGCGCGCCGTAGCAGAATTTAGCGGCGGCACTTCGGTCGGCCGAATTGGAGTAACGAATGGTTAGTGCTCTAACCCGCAATGAATGTAACTAGAATGGGCTGTAAAGATGTACAAAGCACGATTGTTTGCCACGCGTTACTCACGCGCCTACGAGGCCTTTTACGCGGCGGTTGAGCCGCTAATCTTGTTCACTATTAAATGGTTGAGCAAGTTGTCGGGTGGCCGCTTGGATGGCCCGATGACCTGGGTTGAGAGTAAAACGAAAGGCCTGTTATTTGACTGCAAAATGTGCGGTAACTGCGTATTGTCGAGTACGGGCATGACGTGTCCCATGAATTGCCCCAAAACCATTCGTAACGGACCTTGTGGTGGTGTGCGCGAAAACGGCAACTGCGAAGTTAAGCCGGAGATGCGCTGCGTGTGGGTAGAAGCATGGGATGGCGCGTCGCGCATGCGCCAAGGCAACAAAATCCATGATTTACAATTTGCCGTGGATGTGTCTCACCAGGGCAGCAGCGCTTGGTTGCGACTTTTAAAAGACAAGGAACGGGCTGCCGCGCTTAAAAGCGCGAAAGCGTCTGCTCAGTAAACGGCTCATCGCCCATTTACCCCTTCAGAATCGTCGGACTTCAACATGACTCAATCGGCTGATCTTCACCAATATGTAGAGAATCCGGGTAGCCCGCTACCCGAATTAGCGGGCCACGTATCGCGTGGTCGCTTCGAACGTGTGTTGCGCGCGGGTCATTTTGCGGTCACTACAGAAATAGCGCCACCCGATTCGGCAGACCCTGACGAAGTATATCGTCGCGCCATGTTGTTTGATGACGTTACTGATGCGATAAACGCGACCGATGGTTCGGGTGCTAACTGCCACATGTCGAGTGTTGCGGTTTGTTCTTTGTTGTCGCGGGTGGGCTATTCGCCCATTATGCAAGTGTCGTGTCGGGATCGAAATCGCATTGCCATTCAAGGTGATTTATTAGGTGCGGCTGCCTTAGGAGTATGCAATGTGCTGGCGCTGACGGGCGACGATGTTTCAGCGGGCGATCACCCCGAAGCAAAGCCTGTTTTCGATCTTGACAGCGTGTCGTTGACGACCACCATTTGTACGCTGCGTGACCAGTCAAAGTTTCTCAGTGGTCGCGCTTTAGATGATGCGCCCAAATTGTTTGCAGGCTCTACAATCAATCCCTTTGTGCCGCCCGTACAGTCGCGGCTCGCTCAATTACGTAAAAAAATTCACGCAGGCGCCGAGTTTATTCAAACCCAATATTGCTTCGACGTGCCGATGTTCAAAGACATGATGGCGCAAGCGGTAGACGAAGGTTTGTTGGAGAATGTTTATATGCTTGCAGGTGTAGGTACGTTGGCGTCCGCAAAAACGGCGCGGTGGCTGCGCTCCAACGTGCCGGGTGTACACATACCAGATGCAATTATTGCTCGCTTAGAAGGCGCGGCGAATCAAAAAGCCGAAGGGCAAAAAATTTGTATAGAGCTGATGCAGCAATGCAAAGAAATAGAAGGGGTGAGCGGGGTTCACGTTATGGCCTACAAACAGGAAGAATCCGTTAAAGAAATGGTATTAGCCTCTGGCGTGCTTGATGGCCGCCGCTGTTGGGCGCCTGGCCGCTAGGCCTGTACGCGTCGCGCGAGCACGTTCGGTGAGTTACGGTTCAGAATAGATTTACTCAATAAGATAATAAGCGAAAGGTAGACAACATGATTCACACACTTTTATCGTCACATAAGCAAGAGGTGACTATCGGGTTTGATCGGCCATTTACGATGATCGGCGAACGCATCAATCCCACGGGCCGCAAGATCCTAGCTGAGGAAATGAAAAATGGCGACTTTAGCCGTGTGGAGGCAGAAGCGATAGCGCAAGTGGCAGCGGGCGCACAAATGTTAGACATAAACGCCGGCATTCCGTTGGCGGATGAACCGGCCATTTTGGCCGAGGCCATTCGTCGTGTGCAAGCTGTCGTCGATGTTCCATTGTGCATCGACTCGTCGATTATTGCCGCACTTGAAGCCGGTTTGGCTGTCTATCAAGGCCGTGCCTTGGTCAATTCTACTACCGCCGAAGAAGAAGTAATGGAACGCGTCTTGCCGTTGGTAAAAAAATACGATGCGGCTGTGGTGGCTATCTCGAATGACGAAACGGGTATTTCCGAAGACCCTAATGTGCGTTTTAGTATTGCTAAGCGTATTGTGGAGCGCGCACAAGACTATGGCATTAAGCCCTGCGACATTATTGTTGACCCGCTCGTTATGCCTATCGGTGCTATCGGCCAGGCTGGTAATCAGGTGTTTCAGTTAGTGCGGCGTTTGCGTGATGAGCTCAAAGTGAACACCACGTGTGGCGCTTCGAACATTAGCTTTGGTATTCCTAATCGCCACGGAATTAATAATGCATTTCTGCCAATGGCGATTGCCTCTGGCATGACCTCTGCCATTGTTAATCCTTTGCATGAGGGTTTAGTCGCGGCCGTGCGTGCAGCCGATGTGTTGTGTGGTAACGACCCTGATTGCACCAATTGGATCACGCACTATCGCGAACCACCTAAAGCGGGCGAGCCTACTGGCAGCCGTGAAGGGCGGCAGCGCCGACGTGGTTGAGTAACCTAAACTGGACTGTGATACGAGTATTGGAGTAAGTGAATGCCTAACCATTACGCTGGTGGATGTGTCTGCGGTGCAATTCGCTACGCTGTGCGCAACTTACGTCCCATCTGGTATTGCCATTGTCGACAGTGTCGGCAGATGACGGGTCACTTTATGGCGGCGGCGCAAGTCAGCTTAGAGGATATCGAAATACAGGGTGAACCAAAGTGGTACCACGTAACCAGTAAATCGCGCTATGGATTTTGCCCCAACTGCGGGTCGCAGTTGTTTTGGCGTAATGAAGATAAGCCGTATATGTCAGTGACGGCCGGTAGCCTTGATAGTTCTAAGGGGCTAGCCGTACAAGGCCACATTTATACCAGTGAAAAAGCTGAATACGTGCGCATTCCAGCCGATGAGCTCAAGTTTTTGACTTACTGGTCACAGCCACCTGAGTAACGTAGGCTCAGTATCTAAGCGTTAACATCATGGAATCTAGTGTGAATACATCTCATCTTGAATCAGCCCTTGACGGCGGTATCGAAGCCGACTCGCATCAAGTAATTTTTGCGCCGTCTGGGCTTTCGAGTAACAGTGCGAGTGGTAGCACTGTGTTGGCTGCTGCCCAAAACGCGGGTGTGGCCATTCGCTCATTATGTGGCGGTAATGGCAATTGCCGACAATGCTGGGTCAAGATTGTGGAGGGCTCGCATAGCAAACACGGCATCAATGTACGGGCTGAAAATGTATCTGCGCCCACTCAACTTGAAGAAAAATACCGCACTAAGATACCGCGCTTTAAAGACCTGCGGCTTGCGTGTCGTACACACATCTGTGGCGACCTACTCGTTGATGTGCCGGAGTCGAGTCAAGAACACCTAACCATCATTTCCAAAAGTAACGCTCAGCGCAACTACACGCTCGACCCCGCTCTGAAGTTGGTTGAAGTGGACTTGGCGGAAGCCACCATGGATGACAACCCCGCGGCGACCGAGAATTTGCTCGAGCGGCTCGCTGAACAGGGAATATCTGCACGGTTCAATTTTCATCTACTTAAAGGGTTACAAAAAACCATAGAAGACGCCAACTCGCAGCTCACGGTCGCATTACGTGATGGCGAGGAAGTAGTCGCTGTGTACCCACGTGCAGACCATAGTGGTGGCATCGGCATAATGGGCGCGGCCATCGATATTGGTTCAACCACGTTAGCGGTGTACGTACACAATTTGCAAACGGGTGAATTGTTGTGGGAATCGTCGGCGATGAACCCTCAGATTAAGTTTGGCGAAGACCTAATGAGTCGGGTTTCGTATGTAATGATGAACAAGGGCGGCGATCGCAATATGACGGCGGCCGTGCATGAAAAGCTGACCGAGATGCTGCACGCCGCCTGTCAGGATCTTAAAGTAAGCAAAGACCGTTTGCTTGAAGTAGTGCTTGTGGGTAACCCCATAATGCACCATCTCTTCTTTGGGTTATCGCCCGTTTCGCTCGGTCAAGCGCCGTTTACGGTGGCGACGCGAGATTGGTTGCAGGTAGACGCCGCCGACTTAAATCTCGATTTGCACCCAAGTACAAGAATGGCGTTTTTGCCGCTCATTGCTGGGCATGTAGGCGCCGATACCGCGGCGGCTTACTTAAGTGAAATCGACACGATGCAGTCGCAAACCACACTGTTGGTGGATATTGGCACGAATGCCGAAATTGTTTTATCCAAAGACGGTCAGGTGTACGCAACTTCTTCGCCCACGGGGCCAGCTTTTGAAGGGGCCGAAATTAGCGCAGGCGTGCGAGCATCGCACGGCGCTATTGAGCGCGTGCGCATAGACCCAGAAACACTGGCAGTACGCTACAAGATTATTGGTGTAGAGGAATGGTCAGACCACCCCACCTTTATTGCCGCGGATCATCGCGCCATTGGTATTTGTGGGTCAGGGATCATCGAAGTGATGGTGTGTCTAGCGCAAGTCGGTCTAATTGATAAAGGGGGGCTATTTGTGCAGTCTCGAGCCCCTGAGTTGTTTAGCATGCGCGACAACACTGTGCGCTTTTTGCTAGTAGAGCAGGGCGATTACTCAATCTACATCGAGCAGATTGATGTGCGCTCGATACAGTTGGCGAAAGCCGCGCTGTTTGCAGGGGTGCAGTTGTTGATGGATTATTTAGACTGCACTGAATTCGATTCAGTGCTGCTGGCGGGCGCTTTCGGGGCGCATTTAGACCCAGATTATGTGGCCGAACTTGATTTAATACCTGGAGCACAAAAACACCAAATTCGCTCAGTTGGCAACGCCGCCGGTGTGGGGGCGACCAAGGCATTGCTCGACATTGCTGAGCGCCAACACATCCGCGATGAAGTAAAACGAAT
>CAYOXK010000003.1:12676-23740 GCA_964407915.1 uncultured Gammaproteobacteria bacterium | reverse complement strand
AAGCGAATTAAAAAAATAGAATCAGCCAACGAACCAAAGTTCCAAGAATATTTTGTAGATGGCATGAAATTCTCTGTTTCGCCCACCATGGGCCAACAGAACCAACGTAATCGACGCAGACGTACATAGTCAAAATTAGGATCCAACCAAGGACCACCAGAGAGGAATATTATGGCAAGAGAACGACGAGAAAATCGCCGCCGCGGCGTCAGTGCCGACGCTACCGAGTTTGCAGTGGCGCCACCTTATATAAAGCGTCAGCTACCCTATTTTGAAATGCTCAATGCTGATCAACTCAGCATCATTGAGCACAATGCTGAAACCATATTGGAAGAAATCGGTATTGTGTACGGCGAAGACGCCGAAGCACGCGACTATTTTCAGCAGGCGGGCGCCAAAGTAGAAGGCGATCTGGTTAAGTTTCCACGTGGAATGTGCCGTGAGATCATTCAAAAAACTGCACCCGCACAATTTACTCAACATGCTCGTAATCCGGCTAAGAGTGTTGAGATTGGCGGCAATAATATGGTGTTGGTGCCTGCTTATGGCTCCCCATTTATTTACAACATGGACGAAGGCCGACGTTATGCCAACATCGAGGACTTTCGTAACTTCGTAAAACTCGCCTATATGTCAGTTAATTTGCATCACTCTGGTGGCACTGTCTGCGAGCCGGTTGATCTGCCAGTGAATAAGCGCCACTTTGATATGGTGTACTCACATATCAAGTATTCTGACAAAGCGTTTATGGGCTCGGTCACGGCGGCCGAGCGCGCACAAGACTCGGTGAACATGGCCAAGATTGTGTTTGGTGATGAGTTTGTGGATCAAAATTGTGTATTGGTAAACCTTATTAACGCGAACTCGCCTCTGACCTTTGATGCCACCATGCTCGGCTCATTGAAAGTCTATGCGCGGAACAATCAAGCCTGCATGGTGTCGCCGTTTATTATTTCGGGCGCTATGTCACCTGTGTCTGCGGCTGGAGTGGCGGCGCAAAGCTTGGCCGAGGCGTTGTCAGCGATGGCGCTTATTCAATTGATACGCCCTGGCGCACCGATGATCTACGGTAATTTCGTGAGTTCCATGAGCATGCAATCGGGCGCGCCAACGTTTGGCTCGCCTGAAGCCGCACAGGTTATGAATATTGGCGCAGCTTTGGCGCGTCGCCTTGGCGTTCCATTTCGCAGCGGGGGTGGCTTTACGTCCTCCAAACTGCCCGATGCACAAGCCGCCTATGAAGCCGCTAATACTTTAAATGCTACGTTACACGCGGGTGTTAATTTTGCGTTACACACAGCGGGCTGGTTAGAAGGCGGTTTAGCGATGGGTTACGAAAAATTTGTAATGGATGACGACCAAGCGGGCATGTTGCGCGTGGCCGCCGAAGGTATCGATATGTCTGAGAACGGACAAGCAATGGATGCCTTGCGCGAAGTGGGGCCAGGTAAACATTTCTTGGGCTGCAACCATACACAACGCAATTTTAAGAACGCGTTTTATCAATCCGAATTATCTGATAACAACAGCTACGAGGCATGGGTGGAAAACGGTTCAACCGACATGGCAACACGTGCTAACAAACGGTACAAACAACTCTTGGCCGACTATCAACTACCTGAGCTCGACCCCGCTATTGACGGTGCGCTAATCGAGTATATGGAGCAACGTAAATCAAGCTTTCCAGATTCGAATATCTCTTAGACCGTCTATTGGTCTTAGGAAGTGTGTTGGGATCTTTCAGCAGACAAACCTTCAAGCCCGTGAACTATTCGCGCGGGCTTGGAATCTACTTGCTTGGGTAGTTAGTGATCGCTCAGATTCGCGATGGTTTGGTTCGGTGCTAATCAAAAAACAGAATAGATCCGCTGGTTTCGGGCTCGCCAATAATCTGAAGTTGGCATTCCCCCCACGAATCAGGAACTCGATATTCTAGGTTGGGGCTGATGTCTAACTCGACGTATTTTTTTTCGCAGCGCAGCTTAACGGTCGACATGCTCCCTTGCTCGATCTGGAAGTTAAACTTTTTTTTGGGCGCGGGCGCTTTCAGGAAGTCGTAGCCTCGTTCTTTAATGTGTATTGGCGACAATATGCCACTATTGCTTGCGAGCGTTTGCAAGATTCTTGTGCGCGTTTCCTCAATGCTTTCTGGAATATTGTCGGTGAATTTAGTCAGTTGATTATAGGCCGACAGTGCTTCCGGCAAGCGCATGCGTTGTGCTTCAATAGAAAAGATTGCGCGTTGTAGCGTAGCTCTCTCATCGTCGTTTGCAAGCTTGGCTTCGTCACCTGAAAAGTCCTCAAACAACAACATTTTTTGTAACGCATCGAGTTGTTCGGTTTGCGACTCAAATTCTTTTGCATACGCAAACTTGATGTAGTGCAACTTCCATAACGCATGAGGAGTAAGGGGCGAAGATTTCTCCATGGCGTGTATATTTGAGCGCAGCCTTGCTTGCTTTGGTGCAGGCTTGTCGAGTTCGCGGGTTGCTCGCATAAACTCTCGATAGAAGTTCTTGCTCACGACCTCGTCTTGGCCGGCGAGCATAAATTTTATGTTGATCCCACAAAGGCTCTCAATTCGCTGGCCATTCAGAGTTGCGGGCCTATGCTTGGTCTTTAAAACCGCTTTGAGTGCCGGGCCCTCAAATACTGAATCAGAAGAGTGTGTTACAAAAGGAGCAAATGCATTGCCATTTTTGTCAACCATATACGTGATCGCGACCATTCCCCCGCGCCGGTAACTCAACGCTTGTGTTGGGTAGAGAATTCTGTCCCGTTCCAGCACTGTAGCAGGCACAAAACCGTTCTCCGTACTCTCTGTACTCTCCGCATTATGTGGATTAGACGGTGTGGCCGTTGTCGTATACGGATAGGCCAATAATGCTAATAGGTAGCAGAGCGCGCGAACTATCATGTATCTCGTCATAGAGCGACCAATAATTATGTTCTTAATAGCGAGTGAATAGTGTACAAATACATCCCTCGTATCAAATTCGAATTTTACACCTAATTCTATAACTTTAAAGCAAACCTTAACCAGTTTCATTTATGAGCATATTACTAAACAACGCGCCTCACGATAATGCGCCGTGGGTCTATTATTTAAATCAATATTTACCTGATATGACGGTGGTGGAGTACCCGCACGTGCATGACGTGAACGCGATTAAGTACGCGGCCATATGGGATCACCCGCATGGTGATCTGGAGCGTTATCCTAATTTACGGGCTATTTTAAACTTAGGCGCGGGCATGGATTTGATTGATGCACAGCCAAGCCTGCCAGACGTGCCGATCGTGCGTCTAGTCGACCCCGAAGTGGGTAACGATATGGCGCAGTTCGCACTGTATTGGATTTTGCATTTTCAGCGCAATTTCGAGCAGTATCGTGCACTCGCGGCTGAATCGAAGTGGCAACGGCTAGAGTATACCAATGCGGCCAACTATACGGTGGTGGTGTTTGGTCTTGGTTTGATTGGTGCGCAAATAGCCCAAACAATTGCGGCAAATGGCTTTAAGGTGGTGGGATGGAGCCGGCAGTCACGAACGCTTGACAACATTAGCGTGCTGCACGGCGATGCCGGCTTGCCTATGGCTTTAGCGCAGGCGGACGTTATGGTTAATTGCTTGCCTCTAAATCGCCATACGAAACATTTTTTTAATCGCGACCGACTGGCACAGCTCAAACCCGGTGCGAGCCTGATTAATATTTCGCGCGGAGCCCTATTCAACGACGATGCACTCATCGATGCTCTCAATGCCGGACATCTTAACGCCGCGGCGTTAGATGTATTTGCCACCGAGCCCTTACCGAGCGACCACCCTTATTGGCGTATGCCGAACGTATTTGTAACCCCTCATATGTCAGGCGCTACGTATGCGCGTTCGGCGTGTCGCACGCTCGCCGAAAATATCGAGCGTATGGAAGCGGGTCTACCACCGTTTCCAATCTACCAACCACAACCCTAGTCTAGTCTGCAGTTGGCGGGCAGTGAACTTTAGTCGGACACCAAAATTGAGTATTGCTTACTCGGTTAAGTTAAACAGCTGAGTATTACCACCGCGAGCAATGAGGTTGTCGGTTTTAGTGCGCTCCTCAAACAAATGCGGTAACAGGCTAGCAATTGCATCGGGATGCAATGAGTGCTTGTTGATATCTACGGTCAACGTAATAGCCCCGTCACTTGCCGCTAACACTTGACGCAATTCGGATTTGTGCGGATGGTCATGATCGGCGATCAGCACAGTGAGTTGGGCATTCGGCACGTCGCTAATACGGCATTCATGCAGATTGGGCGTTACGCCTAAGCCAGCGATGGCGCTGTGTAATTCTGCAGCCTGCGGGTGTTCAATCAGTACCACTTCGTTGCCTAAGGCACAGGCAAAGGCGGCGAGCGCAGTATGGTGATCGTTAAGTTTGCCGACCAGCAAGCCGACTTTACCTGCGGCACGGCGATAGAGCGTGTTCTCTTCGCCCGTTGGCCCAGGTAATACTTGTGCTTGCAGGAGTTCATTCACTCGTGTTTGTAACTGCGCCGATGTTAACGCTGGATACGCTGGACGTTCTGCAAGACTGGATTGAAAGCGCGAGAGATAGGCGGGTCCGCCGGCTTTGGGTCCCGTGCCGGATAGCCCGCTGCCGCCAAAAGGGTTAGCACCAACAACCGCGCCAATTACATTGCGATTGATGTACGTATTGCCCGCGTGGGTTTTGTTGAATACATATTCAGCGATGGCCTCGATACGGCTATGCACACCTAGGGTTAAACCGTAGCCAGTGCTATTGATCTGCTTAATCACCTCACCTAAGGCATTGGCGGGGTAACGAATGATATGTACGATCGGGCCAAATACCTCGTGCTCTAAAGCACTGATATGATCGAGCTCAATAATCGCAGGCGCAAAGAAGTGACCTTTTTGAGTCAACTCTTCAGGCATCTGAATGCGGGTGACTTTAGCGCCACTTGCCTGCATTTTTTTAATATGCGTTTCAAGATTCGTTCGAGCGCGCTCATCAATAATGGGTCCAACATCAGAACTAAAATGACGTGTGTCGCCTATGTAGAGTGATTCGCATGCGTCTTTCAGCATGTTGATCATTTTATCGGCCACTTGGTTTTGAACAAAGAGCACCCGAAGTGCCGAGCAACGCTGGCCGGCACTGTGAAACGACGAACGAATAACATCGTCAATCACTTGCTCAGGCAGTGCGGTGGAGTCGACAATCATACAATTTTGGCCACCGGTTTCGGCTAACAAAGGGATGCTCGGTCCGCTGCGTTCGGCGAGTGCCCGATGAATGAGTTGCGCGGTTTTGGTTGAGCCTGTAAAAGCCACTCCGTTAATACGCGTATCGCCCAACACTTGCCCGCCAATGTCTGCTCCGGGGCCTTGTAACAAATGAATGGCGCTTGATGGACACCCCGCTTGCAAGAGCAATTCGATGGCGCGTGTTGCCACTACCGGTGTTTGTTCGGCGGGTTTGGCGATCACACAATTGCCCGCTGCCAGTGCGGCGCTTATCTGACCGGTAAAAATAGCCAATGGAAAGTTCCATGGGCTTACACAAAACACGGTGCCGAGTGCTTGACCATTACGATATTCGGGTGCTTGTGCTTGGTTGGCATAATAGCGACAAAAATCCACTGCTTCGCGTACTTCATCAATGCAGTCGGCTAATGTGCGTCCGGCTTCGCGCGAAATGATACCAATGAGCTCTGGCGTGGCTGCTTCCAACGCATCCGCCCAAGCTTGTAGAATGCGCGAACGCCCCTCGGCTCCAAATGCCTGCCAATGTGTGTGGTAGCCGTGCGCCGCTTGCAGCGCTTCTTCAATGGCTTCAGTCGATGCAAACGTTACTTCGCCGGCTACGTCTTGTGTATCACTCGGGTTGGAGATGGGCTCCTTATGACCCGGTTGCGGACTTCCCCCTACCAACGTCTTGCCCTCTAAGCGTTTGCTGCGCAGTTGCTCGATGGCACTGAAAAACACAGTTAACTCGGCTTCATCGTCAAGATCGTATCCTTTGGAGTTAATGCGTGGCCGTATTTCACCTTGGTACAGCTCAGACGGTAGAGGGATTCGCGGATGTCGATAAGTCGGGCGTCGCCGTATATCTTCAATCACATCCTTTACCAGTTCGTCCAGAGGCGTGTTGTCGTCTAAAAAGCGATTCACGAAAGAGCTGTTGGCGCCATTTTCTAACAAACGCCTGACGAGATAGGGTAGGAGGTCTTCATGTTTGCCGATTGGCGCATAGATACGTACCGCTTTGTTGGCATGCTCAGCTTGTAGCAATAAATGGTGGTAGAGCAGTTCGCCCATGCCATGCAGACGCTGAAACTCAAATTCCTCATAGCGCATTAACTCGGCGAGTTGCAGCAAAGCCGTAACGGTTTGCGCGTTATGCGTGGCAAATTGTGGATAAATGTAGTTTGCGTCTGCTAGCAAAATTTTCGCGCACGCCATATAGCTGGCATCCGTGTGCGCCTTGATCGTGAATACGGGATAGTCTGTTAGCCCTTGCTCTTGAGCATGCTTGATTTCGGCATCCCAATAGGCCCCTTTTACTAGGCGCACCATTAGCTTACGGTCATATTGTTTGGCCACGGCCATTAGCCAGCGCGCAACACTCGGCGCTCGCTTTTGATACGCCTGCAGCACAAATCCGAGCCCATCCCACCCGCGTAAGTCGGGCTCGCTAGCTAAGCGTTCGAAAATATCCAGCGACATCTCTAAGCGAGCCGCTTCTTCGGCATCAATGCTCAGACCAATATTGTGTACTTTGGCCATTGAGCAGAGGTGCTTGATTTTGCGGTACAGAAGTTCATTGACCGACTCCTTTTGCGCCACTTCGTAGCGTGGGTGCAGTGCCGAAAGCTTTACCGAGATGCCATCGGCGTCGGCCACAGAGTTAGAGATTCTAGTTTGTGCACTGTGCTTACCGATCTGCTCTAGTGCATCCATATAAGCTTTAAAATAGCGCTCTGCATCTTTATTGGTGCGCGCGGCTTCGCCCAGCATGTCGTAGGAGTAACGCACTCGCGCTTTGGGTTGGTTACGACGAATCTTGCTTGCGTGCTTAAAGCCTTCGTCTATTGTTCGGCCCAGCACATACTGACCTCCCATAATGCGCATCGCCTGCATGACCGCCGCGCGCACAATGGGCTCACTCAAAGTGGAGGTTAGCTCCTTAACCCAATGGGCCGGTCGCTCGGTTATTTCGGGGTCTAGCTGCACCATCTTGCCAGTCAGGATCATGCCCCATGTAGCCGCGTTTACAAACGCGGAATTGGAGTGCCCGGCATGACCATACCAATCGCCACCACTGATTTTTTCAGCAATGAGTCGGTCCATATTGGTGCTGTCGGGCACACGCAACAACGCTTCGGCTAAGCACATTAATGCCACGCCTTCTTTATTGGATAGGCCAAACTCCAACAGGAATGAATCCAATAAGCTCTGCTTGCCGGTATCAGCGCGACATTCGGCTACTAAATTTTTGGCATGATCGATCGCGGCTTGCCGCTGTACCGCGGGTAGCGCGGGACTCGCAATCATGTTCGCAACGAAGTCATGTTCGTCGCAATGTTTACGGGCGGCAATGTCAGATCGCAGTTCATCCAGCATTAGAATTCTCCTGAATTCAGTTTCCTTTGAGGAAGGTATTAGAGGTTTTAGGCGTTTGAATAACGCGCTTATAATGTGCTTATTATTACGATAGACCTTTGATATTAGTTTTCATTTATTGATTATTTACGGCATATTAATTCGTCAAATTAAATTTTATCGGAATATTAGATAAGTATGACTAAACTGCGAAAATCACTCGATAAGGTCGACCGGCAAATTCTCAGAGTGTTACAAAATGACGGACGGATTTCGAACGTAGATCTGGCCGAAACGGTGCATTTAAGTCCGAGCCCGTGTTTGACGCGTGTTAAGCGTTTGGAAGAAGACGGGTACATCAGGGGCTACCGCGCCGAGCTTGATCCAAGTTTGCTCGGTTATGGCACGGTGGCCTTTATACAGGTGTCGTTGCAGCGCACGACTGAAGATGTATTTACAGACTTTAAACGCGAAGTAGAGCGCGCACCGATCGTGGCTGAATGTTTTATGGTTGCGGGAGGGTACGACTATCTGATTAAAGTGCGCTTTGAAGACAGCGCGGACTATCGTGCGGTTTTAGATCGCGTGGTGCGCTTTCCCGGTGTGGCGCAAACCCACACTTACATGGTGATCGAAGAAATAAAGTCGGATAATCGCGTACCGATTGTGGTCTAACGGCCCTAAAACATTCTCAACCTACATGACTATCGATGCCGAGTTCACTATCATAACGGCATGCAAACACAACAAGAAATAGCTCAGCAATTGCCCGCGCACTTGCGCGCCTTTGTGGCCGAACAAAATTACGCCATTTACACCGCGCGTGATCAAGCGGTATGGCGCTTTTTGCTAAAAGGCTTGGCGCACAACCTAAGTGTTTCGGCGCATCCTGTTTATACCAAAGGGCTCAAGAAGGCCGGTATCAGCGTGGAATATATTCCGCGTATCGAGGAAATTAATGACGCCTTGTCGGCCATGGACTGGCGCGCGGTGACGGTTGACGGTTTTTTACCACCAGCGGTTTTTATGGAATTCCAAGCGCTTCGAGTATTACCGATTGCCGTGGATATGCGCAGTTTTGCGCAAATGTTGTACACGCCCGCGCCAGACATCGTGCATGAGTCGGCAGGGCATGCGCCGTTTATTGCGGATGTTGACTATGCCGAATTTTTGCAGCGCTTTGGCGAGCTTGGCATGCGGGCTATCGCCACGCGGCAAGACATGGATGCCTATTTGGCGGTGCGCAGACTCTCGGTTATCAAGCAACGGTCTGACGCCAGCCCTGAACAGATCGCCGACGCTGAACGTAAAGTTGCTGAGACACAAGCGGCGGTTACGGAATTATCCGAAGCCGCGCTCCTTGCGCGCCTGCATTGGTGGACGGTTGAGTATGGGTTGGTGGGGACCGTCGACGACTATTCGATCTTTGGTGCAGGCCTATTGTCCTCACTCGGTGAGAGTACTAACTGTCTAAACGATGAAGTGGTTGAAAAGCGCCCACTGACGGTGGACGCGATTAATCAACCTTATGACATTACGCGCGAGCAACCCGTTTTATACGTTACGCAAAACTGCCGACATCTGACCCAAGTGCTGGAGGAGTTTGGTCGGCAGATGTGCGTAAGCCGCGGCGGTGCTCCGTCGTTACGTACGGCGATTAAAGCGGCGACTGTGAATTCCGCTCAGCTCAATTCCGGATTGGTTGTTTCAGGCCTCTTTACCGAGATATTAACGGACGCTGTGGATAACCCCATTTTTATAAAAACCACAGGACCTACGCAACTTGGCTTTGAGGGTGCTGAGTTGCCTGGGCAAGGAGTTGCGCATCATCCACACGGCTTTAGTACACCCGTAGGACGTTTGATTGACTTTGAACGCGACTTAAGTGAGTACACCATTGATGAACTAGAAAAGCACGGCATTACGATTGGCGAGCGTGTGGTATTACGTTTTTTAAGTGGCATCGTGGTGGATGGCACGCTCATTAAAGTAACCCGGCGTAAGCAACGCAATTTAATTTTCACGTTTGCCGAGTGCAGCATGCGTGATCAACACAATGCGCTTTTGTACGATCCCGCTTGGGGAACGTTCGACATGGCTGTGGGCGATTCGGTCGTGTCGGTATTTGGCGGCGCAGCCGATCTGAGTGCCTACGGTGCTAAAAATCTGTTTGGTGAAATTGTGAGTGTGGATAGTCAACCCAACCCTGTGGCGCCAGAAATTGCTGAGCTCTATGCTGATATTCGCGCAGCGCGCGAGCACCCATCGGATGATCTTAGCGCGGCGGTCAGTGGCCTCACACAAAAGGCCTTGGCCATCGCCCCAGACGAATGGTTGCTGTATTTTGAGTTATACGAACTGGATGCACACAATTGCGTGGCAGAACAACAACTGCAAGCGTGTTTACATAAAGCGCAAGAGCAGGGCGATGCTGCGGTGCAAAACCTAATCGCGCAAGCTCATCATAATTTGGCTGCAGCCCACGCCATCAGTGCATAAGACTGAGGCGCGAAGCTGAGCCATTGCCTTTCTTAGAAGCGGCGGGCTGCGCAAGCCTAGGTGTCGGTTTGTCTCTCTTTCGTTTAGCGAGAGACTCGATATAAAATGCCGTCAGGGCCATCGGTAAGTACGTAAAGCGATCCGTCAGGACCAAGGCGTACATCGCGGATTCGCGTTTTAATCTCTGGAAACACGGCCGCCTCGCTTACGACTTTGCCTTCCTGCATCGTTAAGTGACGCACTTCTTGGTCTACTAAAGCACCAACGAATAAATCGCCATCCCATTCAGGGAACATGTTGCCGCGCATGATCGCTAAGCCCGACGGCGCGATGCTGGGTACCCATACTTTAATCCCATCTGTAACCCCCTCTAGAGTTTGGTGCGGCGACACTAATGCCCCAGAATAATTTACGCCATAGGTCGCCACTGGCCACCCATAGTTCGCGCCGGCTGTTAGCACATTCACCTCGTCACCGCCCCTGGGGCCGTGTTCATGCTGGTACACAATACCAGTGGCAGGGTCGACCACTAAGCCTTGCGGATTGCGGTGGCCATAAGTCCAGACTAATTCTGCGCCATCCTTGCTGCTGGCAAAGGGGTTGTCGCTTGGCACGCTTCCATCAGGATTAAAGCGTATTGTCTTACCCATTTGATTGTTCTTGATTTGTGCGGCGTCGCGATATTGAAAGCCATCCCCTGTTGTTAACAACAAAGTGTCATCGGGTAAAAAGGCTAAGCGTCCGCCGTAATGTGCACCGGTATCTTTGCTTACGTTGGTGGTAAAGATGGGTGTAACGTTTTCTAAGGTATTATCGCGTAACTGTGCTTTAACGACCCGCGTGGCGTTGTTGGAGCGATCGCCGTGCGCAAAGCTTAAATACAGGGTCGCGTTTTGTTCAAACTGAGGGTCGAGCACTACGTCGAAATAACCACCTTGACCATGAACGAACGTC
>CAYOXK010000003.1:0-12666 GCA_964407915.1 uncultured Gammaproteobacteria bacterium | reverse complement strand
ACGAACGTCTCTGGCGTGCCCGCAAGAGGCTCACTGACTTCGCCCGAGGCGCTGATTCGCACGATTTGCCCAACTCGTAAAGCCACTAAGTAGTCGCCATTGGGTAGGAAGGCAACCGACCACGGTTGGTTCAACCCAGTCGCTATCGTGGTTAATGAATACCCTGTGTTTTGAACTTGCGCTTGCGCGTAAAAAGCGCAGCTTGCTAACAGAATTACGATGAGTTTGCGCATATCCTTGCCTCTAACAATTAACATCGTTAAAGTGTAACTCGCTCGATGCACTCAAAAGGTCAAAATTATGCAGGGTAATCTCATTGTAAGGTTCGTTTTCGCGGTTTTAATTACTTACATCATCGCCGTCGTTTTAGTGAGTAACTTTAATACCCAAAGCGTTGTTGCATTGGGCGTTAGTGTCAGTGCGGCAGAGCGGCTGAGCGCCGTCGGCCAAGATTTAGTGGGTATGCTGGCGACTTATTTGCCGATGATTGCTGTGGCGTTCTTAGTTGCCTTTACATTTACTAAACAATTATTGCTGCGCTTTTTGCCCTACCGAGCAGCGCTGTATTCACTCGCTGGGTTTGTCGCCATTGCGACCGTGCATATTGCGCTAAAAGCCGCGTTCGAGATGAACCCAGTTGCACCCACGGCAACAACGCTCGGTTTTCTCTCGCAATGCATTGCGGGTGGTATTGGCGGGTGGGTCTTTTATCGCTCGGGTAAAGCACAGCAAGGGTAGTCGGTATGGCGGTTTATGACGGGCCTAAGCCCGCAGCGTTAGTGAGTTTTAGGTTTGTTTTCGCGCGTGAGATAGCGTGGGGCGACATGGACGCGATGCGGCACGTAAACAACACACGCTACCTACACTTTTGTGAGTCGGCACGTATCGAGTTTTTACGTACGGTACCTGGCTGGAAAGACAACCGAGTGCCCGACGAGGAGCACGCCGTAGGCTTAGCATTGGCTGAAGTCAATTGCCAATATAAGGCACCGGTGGTTTACCCTGATACACTGCTGATTGGTCTAGCGACCCAAGTGATCAGCGAGAATAGTTTTGCGATTAAACACAGCATGTACTCGTGCCAGCTGGAACGTATTGCTGCTGTGAGTGTCGCGCGGATGGTTCACTATAATTTCAAAACGCGCCAGCGTGAGCCCTTGAGCGCAGCGCAAAATCAGTTTCTCGCCCAATTTGCAGCGCCCGAATAAGAACAAATAGCGTCGCCTACAGACATTGCTTTGGGGTTGACGTCAATGCTCAAATCAAACTGAGCAAGACTATCCAAACTACGGAGGAGCACAGTATATGAAAACCAAAGCAGCCGTCGCCTTTAAAGCGGGCGCGCCACTCGAGATTGTTGAAGTAGATCTACAAGGACCACAGGCGGGCGAAGTGCTCGTAGAAATTAAAGCCACGGGCGTGTGCCACACCGATGCCTTTACGCTTTCGGGCGATGATCCAGAAGGGGCGTTTCCGGCGATTTTAGGGCATGAGGGTGCGGGCGTTGTGGTTGAAGTAGGTGCGGGTGTAACCTCCGTGAAGCCCGGCGATCATGTAATTCCCCTCTACACACCTGAATGCCGAGAATGTGATTATTGCCTGCATCCTAAAACAAATTTGTGCCAAAAAATTCGTTCCACACAAGGCCAAGGGCTTATGCCAGACGGCTCCAGCCGCTTTTCGATAGACGGCGAACCCATCTTGCATTACATGGGGTGTTCCACGTTTTCGAACTACACGGTATTACCTGAAATTGCGGTTGCCAAAGTGCGCAAAGATGCGCCTTTCGACAAAATTTGTTATATCGGGTGCGGCGTTACTACGGGTGTGGGTGCCGTGGCGTTTGACGCCAAAGTAGAGCCAGGCAGCAACGTAGTGGTGTTTGGTTTAGGTGGAATAGGGCTCAACGTAATTCAGGGTGCGCGCATGGTCGGCGCCAGTAAGATAGTCGGTATCGACTTAAATCCAGCGCGCGAAGCGCTAGGCCGCCATTTTGGAATGACCCATTTTATCAACCCCAAAGACGTCGATAACGTAGTCGAAGCGATCATCGATTTAACGGGTGGCGGAGCTGATTATAGTTTTGAATGCATTGGTAACGTAAACACCATGCGCCAAGCATTGGAGTGCTGTCATAAGGGTTGGGGCGAATCCGTCATTATTGGTGTTGCTGGTGCGGGTCAAGAGATTTCAACTCGACCGTTTCAGCTCGTCACTGGTCGGGTCTGGCGGGGCACTGCATTTGGTGGCGCGCGCGGCCGCACGGATGTGCCCAAAATAGTGGACTGGTATATTGATGGCAAGATCAACATTGATGATCTAATTACGCACACGATGCCGCTTAAGGATATCAATCACGCGTTTCAGTTGATGCATGCTGGCGAATCGATTCGTTCGGTTGTGTTGTACGACTAGCCGCGGCTCACTTTAATGTGTTCGCCTGCCGACCAAACCAAACCCTGGATCACCTTATGCTTGAGCAAATTTCCAACATTAAATGTTTTGACGGCCAACAACGACAGTACCAACACGCTTCGGACACATTGAGCTGCCCAATGCAGTTTTCAGTATTTTTACCTCCGCAAGCACAACATGAAGACGTGCCGGTTCTATATTGGTTGTCGGGGCTCACATGCACAGATCAAAACTTTGTTACTAAAGCGGGTGCACAGCAATACGCCACAGACTTAGGTATCGCCATTGTGTGCCCTGATACAAGCCCTCGCGGTGAGGGCGTGCCCGACGACCCAGAAGGCGCTTATGACTTTGGCTTGGGTGCAGGTTTTTATGTGAACGCCACCGAAGAGCCGTGGCGCGCCAACTACCAAATGTACGACTACATTACGCAGGAGTTGCCGAGCTTGGTGGCCAAGATCGATGGCCTAGATGCCAGTCGGGCGAGTATTTCGGGGCATTCGATGGGTGGTCATGGGGCATTGAGCATCGGCTTAAAAAATCCTGATCGCTACCGCTCGATCTCCGCATTTTCGCCCATTGTTTCGCCGAGTAATTGTCCATGGGGACAAAAAGCACTCGGTCTGTATTTGGGCAAAGAGCAGGCTACGTGGGTCGCCTACGATAGTTGCGAACTCATTCAGCAGGCGGAGCAACAACGGCCTATCTTGATCGATCAAGGTTTGGATGATCAGTTTCTAGCGGAGCAATTAAAGCCAGAATTGTTGGTGCAAGCAAGCGCCGCGGCCAACTACCCAATCACGCTGCGGATGCAAGCAGGCTACGACCATTCCTATTTTTTTATTGCTACTTACATTCAGGACCATTTGGAGTTTCATAGTCACCATTTGGGCTGAGGGTCATTTTTGTACAGCCATTATTGCTGCGAACGCTGCATGGACGCAGCGAGTAGAGCAACCGAGGAGCTGTTGCCGAGGCGGGGGCCATGGTCTAGCACTGTATTAGGTATTGGATCCCCGACGACTCGGGGATGACACCGCCGTGCTGTGCGGGGAAGACGGTGGGGATGACACTTCCGTGTTGCGCGGGGAAGATGGCTCTTCCGCTCTCTAATGGCATGATAAATCGGACGTGCTTCAAGTCACCGCCTTGCGCTTAACTTGGCAATCGCAATCATCGTGTAGCCAATCAGAGAAAACCCCACACTTAAACCTAAAACGTTCAATGCTACCTGTGTGTACCCTAAGGCCGCGGCATCCAAGAATGGGTATGGATATGCGCCGGAGTAATAAGAACGCGTGAGCGCATACGCGCTGTACAAAATGGGCCACGCTACCCAAACCAGGGCTAAACGCCACCGCAAAGCACTGCGATCAACAAAACCAAACCACCAAGCTAACGTAAGTATGGGCGCGACCGTGTGGACTAAATGGTCGGCAACCAACACCCAGCCCTGAGGGTCCCATAGATGTGCAAGCAGCGCATGATATACAATCCCCACGCCAGTTAGCGCCATTACAAACGCACTTGTGAACGCCGTGCTAGGCGGTTTATTGCTGAGCGCAATTCGCAACATAATGACCATCACCATGAAGTTGGTGAGGATCGTAAAAAAGCGCGTGAGTTCGGCTAGCGCCGCCATAACCGTGCCCAGTTGCTCGGTTGAGAGGTATACGCGTAATGTTAAGCTCGCGAAAATCAACAAGCCGATAACGAGTGCGCAAGCGCGCGCACCGAGTGAAAAGTGAGGCCGACTATGCCTATCCCAAAAAAGCGGGCGGTTCATGAAGATTGGCGTTCCGTGGTCTTATCGAGAGCGTAGATATGTGCGTGTGACGCGCGTATCTACGCCGCAATCCATGCTGTGCTGCCTACGCCTTTTTCATTTCAAAAAAGCAGATCTTGTTACCATCAGGATCGCGCACATAGGCACCGTAGAAGATCGGTAAACGCTGACCAGGTTCACCATCGCAAGTGGCGCCCAGCTCCAATGCTTTCGTATAGAGCTTTTTGATACCCTCAGGGCCATTGCCCGGAATGGCTAACATATTGCCGTTGCCGCAATGCGGTGCTTGTTTATCATAGGGTTCGCAGATTGCGACCATCGGGCCGGTGCCCGTACCGTAAAACTTTATACGGTCATGGCCAAATAACTGTTTTGCGCCGATTTCAGCGAATAGTGCGTCATAAAATTTTTGTGCCTTAACCATATCAGAGACACCAATCGTTACATATCCAAGCATTGTATTTACCAGTTAAAAAGATTTGTTAAAACTTAAGCTTACTGCATCCGCGCGATAAAGGCATATCTTTTGGCGGGCCGGACAAAAGCGTAAGCAGCGGCTACCTGATTGGCACCTAAGTGTCAGTAATTGTTCGAATGCAGGTTAGTGCTTTATTGCACATCAACAACTATGCGACCGAGGTTCGAGGAAGCAAACTCCACTTGATCTTTAGGTTGTAGGAAATGATCAGATTGGTATTCCGATGCTAGAAAACTTTCAATCAACGCGGGCATAAAGCCTAGCTTGCCAAAAAATGCGCCTTGGCGTAAATAGGCACCCACTCCGTCGAGCAAGTCGGCACGAGTGGGTAAGGTGAAAATAACGCCTTCTGAGGTTCCAGACATCAAAATGGTGTCGGCTGAGATTTTTGGCTCAGGAGTCAGTTTTACATAGTCGTTGTTATATAAAAAGCGCGGCGTCTCCATGTCCGCAAGTGCTTTTTCCGCAAGCTCGCGAAAATCTAAAATCATCTCACTTGTTCTTGCATCTTGTCGTGGCTCGCCATTCATGCTGGTGGTGATGCGTTGGTTCGCGACAAAATCACGCCAATTATTCGGTACCACCAAAAGGCCGCCAGATGGAAAAAAATCTGCGCCGCTTTTGGCATCACTAAAACCTTTACCAGAGTCTAAATTCTGGGGAACTAGCATACGCAGCAGTCGTGCGCGTTCCGTAAAATCACCGCACAGAAAGAAACCTTTCACCGCGGCATCGAAGTCCTCAATTGAGACAATGGCGCGGTCAAATCGAGTGCACAACTCCACTTCATAATCTAATAAACCACCTTTAATCCATGCGACCGTGGTGCGCGGAGGTGTCGCTGCCCCAAATTTTGGAAACATAAACACCGAGTCGCTCGCGGCTTCTTCAGCATGTTCTGGAAAGTTGGTGCCGATCGCAATATGTTGCTCCCCAGAGCCGGCGGCTGGAAGCAATTCTGCGAAACTCAGAGTTTCATGTTTTGCTTCATCAGCAACTAACAATGCCATCCTCTCAGGCGTGAAAGCGGCGATTACCGTAAAAGGATTCGGGTTAGCGTTGCCGGAGAAGGCGCTCAAGTTAACCGCCGTTAGTGTGTCGGTCTCGAACCCGAGGACACGATAGGTATTGATATTAGCTCCAACTCTCTTTTGCGCTAAGGTTAAGCCCTGCTCGGCAGGCAATAGACTCTCGGTCAGTGGTTCTGCTTCAAAGCTGGCTTTATTGAATTGAGGGTCGGGAGCCGTTACATACAATAGTGTGACGAGTGCGATAAAAAAAACGACTACGTAAGTAAACCACTTAAGGGTTGTCAGCATGAACGGTCACTCCAGGATTCAATTATCGGTGAGGGTTAGATGGGGTTTGGGCTTGCGGAGATTCCTTATGAACACTCATTTTAAGAACATCTTCAGCACCGGAAAAGCATTCACATATTCCACCCGATTAGATGAAAATTACATGACCCTTGTCAAACCCTATTAAAGGCTAGAAATAAATGCGCAACTTACAGACTCAATAGACGCTTGAGTTCAACCGCATTGCGGCGGCTTACTTCGATCGTTTGTTTATCGCTCATCGTCAACGTGTAACCATCACTCACGCTTTCGTTAATTGCCTGAATCTCATTTAAATTAACCAAGTACTGTCGATTAGCTCTAAAAAAGCGAGACTTGGGCAAGCGTAATTCAATGCTGCTCAAGGCCTTCTTTATAAAAGGCTTATGTGACTGAAAATAGACCCGCGAATAATTTTTGCAGCTTTCGAAGTAACGGATGTCTTGCAGGTTGACTAGATGACATTCGTCGCCATCAGTGATGAAAATTTTGTTGCTCATCTCTAACGGCGCCAACTCGGAAGCCTGTTGCGGCATACTTAGCTTGTCGATGGCCGCGCTGAGCCGTTCAGGGCTCACAGGCTTAAGTAGATAGTCAACCGGATTGTAATCGAAAGATCTGTATGCGTATTCCGAATAGGCCGTGGTGAAAATAACCTGTGGGATATAGTCGAGTTTGTCTAACAGGTCAAAACCGCTTTGTCCTGGCATATGAATGTCTAAAAAAAGTACATCTGGACGCTTTTCGTTGATTAACTTTAGTGCGGAATCGGGATGATCCGCAGCGCCCACGAACTCAAGCTCCTTGAACTCCGATAACATTCGGACTAAGCCCTCGCGGGCCAATCGAGAGTCTTCAACAACAATGGCTTTCACTGGTTTTTACTCTTGTGGGATTTTCACATTAACGCAAAAACGATTATCAACGACCGACGTTTCGATCGAGCCCCGCTCTGCATATAGTAAATCTAAGCGCTGACCAATATTATACAGCCCAATGCCAGGTTCAGACTGAGCTGTCTTGTGCTTTGCGGCGTAGTCGCGGGGTAAGTCATTGCAAACTTGTAAGTTGAGCATTGTGCCTTCTAACGTTGCCGCCACGTCGATCGTGCCACCCTCTTTAATATTGTCTATGCCGTGTTTCACGGCGTTCTCTAGGAGCATTTGCAGCACCATTGGTGGCAATTGGCAGCTTAAGAGGCTGTCCGGTATGTTGATTTCAAAACGCAGGCGCTCTTCAAACTGAATTTGTATTAATTCGATATAGCGTCGGCTAATATCTAGTTCGTCCACAAGAGCAACGCGCATATTTTTTGAACTCTCCAAAGAGTAGCGCAGCACGCTCGAGAGCGACATCAACATCTTCTCGGCATTGTTGGCGTCTTCGTGAATCATAAAGCGGATATTGTTGAGCGCGTTAAACAAAAAATGGGGGTTGAGTTGGTTCGACAAGCTGCTTAACTCTGCCTCCTTGAGGCTGTTCTGTAGCCTGAGGTTATCAATCTCCATTTGCTTTGTGGTGCGTCGGCTCGTGATGCCCATATACAACACGATCCAACACAGTAAATAGAACGACGTCGCAAACCAATTACCGAAGAAGAATCGGGCGATCATTCCAATGGATGAGGTGTCGGGAGTTTGGCTACTGCTATAACGATATAGGTCGTCAAAATAGAGATTGACTGCGACCAAGGACATCAGCAGTACTATGCAAAAGCTGAAAAAAGCCGCACTGGCTATCGATTTTAATAGTACGGCTAATTGCGTCTGAGATTCCCATTTAGCGCTGTGGTAGTGGCTGCGAAGCAGCAACCCAGAGAAGAAGAAGCCTGCGCCCCAAATGGCGCTTGCGATAACATGAAATTCCCACAAATAAGAGGGTCGTAAAATGGAATTTAGCGCCAAGTCGAGTGCAACCAGTACCACGATACCGCCAACATGGTGACTCCAAAAGTCGGGGCTTGCGACAAACAAATCATCATTCAAGCTCGCTCGAATGCTCCGCAAATAGGCTTTAAATTCAGCCCAAGCTCGTTGCACTTTCGGGTCGTTCCAGACCGACACTAGCCTTTTAAAAATGCGACGCATGATGCTTGCTTAATATGATGGTACGGATTTCCATCTTACAGCGAATCAATCACTAAGTTGAACGCGTGATTGATTGAATTTTTGGTAAGCGTAAGCGCTTCCAACACAATGACGCGAGTGAGCTCGGCCACCTGTAGGGTAGCGTCCACGATTATCACCCCGCTTTGCTTAAACGCGATGTCCCAACAATCTGACTGATCTGTTGTCGATTGGATCGCGATGGTGTGGTTGTGAATGGGATCATTGAGCTCCTGGGCACTCGTGTTACTCGTAATAACGAGCGTTAATGTTGCTAATGCCGCGGCTAAACCTAGACTTAGAATGATGGGACGAATCATGCCACTACCTCCGATAAAAGAGTAATTGATCTATTTTTTGATGAAAGTAGTTTTACATGCTCAAAATCAATTGTGGTAAGAAGGTGCCGAGCGGCCAGAAAATGGGACAAGCGGCAGAATGCTGAGACTAGCGGGGTTCAAGCTTATGGTATTTTCACTCACGTGGCCGAGCCCTTATGCAAAAAGTTTGGGAGTCTGCCCGCTTAGTGAACTAAACTGCGGAAGTAGCAGAGCCCTTCGTTGGCTTATCAAAAACTTAAGTGAGCCCGATGGGTTTGTCATATGATTATTCACCGCATCGCCGAAGCTTTTCGCCGGCAAGATTGGTTGACAGTTTTCGTTGAGACTCTGATCGTTGTGCTAGGAGTGTTCCTAGGATTGCAGGCGCAGGAGTGGAGTAAACGTCAAGATGATCGCTCTAGAGAGATGCAGATCGTTGCCGATATGCTCGCTGATCTAGCAATTGATCGAGCCCAGTACGCCAATGCACTTACGCTTGCGGTACGTCGTGTCGCGGCTGCGAACGCCTCATTGCAAGCTTCGAACTTAGCGCCCATCGAGTTCGACTATACCGTTCCTAACGCAGATATTGTTGATTACGCGTTCGACATTCCCAATGTAAAGTCTACTCTTGCTGATCAACATCCAGCGCTTTGGACAGACATGGTGATAGGCTACTTTCCCACGCCAAGCACTTCAACGTACGATGCGATGGTCGGCGCTGGCGAAATCAAGATTATTCGGGACCGGCGCATGGTGAGGGCGATTCAAGTCTATCGCAATCTCATTGGAAGTGTTGAGCGACAAAATGATAAGTTAATTTCGATTCGTACCCACACGCTAAATGTGGGAGCAACGTACGGGTTGGCGCCTTATACCCCGTTACAATCCGAAGCTTACTTTCAGTTGATATCGAGTGAACCAGAGCTGGCGGCATCCATTCGAATTCTAGCGACTTTCACCATCTTTCATTACGGAGAAATCAGGAGCGCGGACGCGCAGGCGGCAATGCTTGAAGAGCAGCTAAAGTCCTATATTGAGCGCACTCAATAATAAGCCACTACTATGGTTGCTTGGGCAAGCAGCGTGTCTGTGATGTGGATATCCGAGTGAAGTACAGCAACGTCGTCCCCGCGCATCGCTGCATGGACGCAGCGAGTAGTGCAACGCAGGAGCAGTTGCCGAGGCGGGGAACCATTTCCGGCCAGGGTCCTCTTATATGGATTCCCGTCTGCGGCGAAGTCGACCATTCGCTACGAAAAAATAAAAAAGACTGCGCCCAATATGCACAACCCCGCCCACAGGTAGTCGAGTTTGAGCGGTTCTTTCATGTAATAAATAGCGAAAGGCACAAACACGGTTAAGGTAATAAACTCTTGCAACATCTTGAGTTGCCAATGTGGCTTAAAAGTCTATTTGCTTTGCAAAGCACCCAACATTAATAGTCGGGTAAATTTATCGCGAATGGTGTGCGGTTGGTTTAGGCCTAGCCGCCCCAACGATAGCTCGTGTTGATTCGCCGACGCCCCGAAAAATCCTTTGGCCGCCAGGCGCGCTAGTGCTAACGGCGATTTGCTGGCCTGCTTTAAGGCTTGCAGGGCAGGGATTAGGCTTTGTTCAAGTTCAGTAAAGTCGGTGCCAAAGGGGTAGTCAGGTAATAACCCAGCTTGTTTGAATGGCTGCAGTCGCTGTTGTACATCGCGCTGTGTGTTGTGCTCCCATGTTGGATACAGCTTAAAATTTGGGTCAATTTTATGATTGGCTTGAGCTTCGCGTAATAGATTGTATTGAAACTGACTATCCGTGATCGCCAACAGCCGCGCAATAACCGTTTGGTCGTCGGCTCCCCGTACATCGGCAATGCCGTATTCCGTAACAAAGATATCGCGTAAGTGGCGGGGGATGGTCGTGTGACCGTATGACCAAACTACATTACTACTGGGCTTACCGTTGCTCGTGCGTTGGGCTTTAAGCATGATAATCGAGCGCGCGCCTTCCAGATCGAATGCTTGGCGCACAAAGTCGTATTGTCCCCCAACGCCCGATACAACCTGTCCGCTTTCTAGGCCATCCGATACAACGGCGCCGAGCAGCGTGACCTTCATGGCGTTATTGATAAAGCGTGCATGTTGGCGGTTCTGCTGCTTTTGCGCAAAGCCCTCGTGTGCGCTGTTAATAAAGCCGATGCGCGTCATATTAATACTGTCGCGCTGCTCTGGCGGCATATCGCGCAAACGTTGATACAGTGAGTTGGGACCAAGAAAGAAGCCTCCGGTTAGCAAAATACCCTCTACGCGTCTTTTAATTACGCCGGCTTGCAGCAAGTCTAAAAACACATCAACGAGCATTTCGCTTACGGCATTCAGGCCGATGCTAAACGGTTCAAGATGTAGATGACTTACGTCTGAGTCGCCATTTAAGGCTGTGATTATCTGCCGGTACGCCGCGTTATTTTGCTGTCGTAATATGAGCGCATACGCTACGGCATCGCCTACCGAGCCGATGCCAATTTGTAATGTGCCGCCATCCTTGATCAGACTTGAGGCGTGAAAGCCCGCTGCATATTCGGCGAAATGCACGGCTGGTTTTGGGATATTAAACAGGCTCGCTCCCGCCGATTCGCCCTCTAATACATGCGCAAATTCACTTGCGGGAATTTGTGCATCATTCGTCATAAAGGGGAGGGCATTGTTCAATTCGCCCACTAATAAAAAATGGGTTTTACCAGCAGCGCGAGCGGCGAGCAACTCTAAGGTGATGTCGGGATTGCACGACAAGCTCAGATCAGCACCGCGACCCTGCATGGCATGGTTATGTGCCACCAGTTGCAAAACCACATCAATTTGTTGGTTCAGTAGGTAACTACTCGCATGCGAATAGTTAGCGCTGATGTAATGCGCTTGAGTATGGGGGTTGTTTAAATAGGCGCCCGCTTGTAAAAAAAATTCACTCACCTGCACATTGTTAGGCAGTCGATTGGCAATCAAGTCACGCGCGTACAATAGTTCCGAGTAACCGTCGTACAGGCGTGCCTTGATCGGTTCGAAAAAGGCTTTCTCTAAATCTGCTGCGGGTTGCGGAGTTTGTAGGGTGAGCGCCGTGAATATCTTGAGCGAATAATGCGAGTTTTCGCGCACCTGCTCGTACAAAGCATTGATAATGTGATTGGCTTTGCCGAGCCCTAAGGGCATGGCAACGGTTAAGTTGCCGCCGTGTGCCTCTAATAGAGATCGCGCCAACTCAGACGCGTGTTGCCAGTATTGGCTCGCGGGAACGTTCAATCAGGTGTCCTATCAATCAAGGGAATTGAGCTAGAAGCTCATGTACATCTTACTCATTAGCAAGCCATTACTCGTTCGCACCCCGGCGCAAATAAGCTTGCGTTGATTCGGCTGGCGCACCCTTTCGGGCGAAAGCGTCTTGCGCAAAATGGTCTACGGCGATGACCGCATCAACCGCAATTTCGGTTTTATCAAGTAACTTGGCTTCAGCCTGGCTAATCACTTTTTCTTTAACTGCTTGGGCCGTTGATTCAATGCTCGCTTGGCGCATTTTCTTTTTGATTGGCGCCGACTCAATGACTAAAGCATACGCTGATTCCAGCAAACCAATCCCGTCGTCGTCAACGCCTTCCACGCCAAGGAATAAGCCGGCCGATGTGCGCTCGCGCGTGCCGCTTGGTTCTGATAACAATTCGGCACACTCTTGAATCAATTGATCGCTCGGCGCACGCTGGGTTTTGCCGAAGGGCATGGTTAAAAAGCGCATGAGCAAGCTTAAGCCAGTGTTAGGGAAGTTTTGCAAAAATTCGGTTAGGCGCAATTCCAGAAAATGCAAACCCGTTTGCATGCAATAGTCAACAACGGGTAAATCTTCTGCGTGCTTGCCTTCATCTTCCCACCGTTTAAGTACGCTGGAAAGCATATACAACTCCGACAATACGTCGCCCAAGCGTGCAGAGAGCCTTTCCTTACGCTTGAGTGCACCGCCGAGACTGACCAACGCAATATCTGAGACTAACGCAAGGGCGGCCGCATAGCGATTGAGCTTTTTATAATACTTTTTTAGTTCGGGCACATCGGGTGCTGGACTAAACCAAGCAAAACTCCAACTACGCAACCACGCTCGTCCCGCCGTTGTAAACGTGTGCCGAAAGTGCTTCCAGAAAATAGCATCAAAATCGGTGAGGGCTTGCTCCTCGTTGTCGTTTTCTAATGCTAGCATT
>CAYOXK010000002.1:62248-71100 GCA_964407915.1 uncultured Gammaproteobacteria bacterium | reverse complement strand
CATTTTGCGCGTGCCGTTTCTCAGCTACGTCAAGTTTTGCCATCAATTTAATGCGTGCCACAACCTGTTGCGCTTCTTGTGAACTGAACGAGTGCACATCGCGCAATAAGCCATTGACCCGAAATCGCACTCGTAATGCTCCGGAGATGGGCTCAAAATGAATGTCGGAAGCACGTGCTGAAACCGCTCGCGCAATTAATCGGTGAACCTCGCGTACAAGGTCAGAGTCACCCTCAAGCAATGCCTCCGGCCGCGAAGCCAAAGGTTTCTCGAGTTGCCTATTCGGACTCTGCTTGCGCGGTTTTGCGAGTGGATAAAGCCGACCCAGTGCATCGAATAATTGACTTCGCGGTAAGAGATACCTTTCAATGTCAAAACCCAGTTTTGCACGCAGCACTTGCACCACAAATGTATTGCTCGGATCAACCACTGCCAAATGCAGTATCCCGTTGCTGAGCCTCACAGGCAGCGCTTCTTGATCGTGCAGAAATTGTGTTAAGTCGCTGGTGTCGAGCACCGCGACCCCTAACGCCGGCTCGACAGGCACATCGACCAATTGCAGACGGGGCAGCGCATAC
This sequence comes from uncultured Gammaproteobacteria bacterium, assembly GCA_964407915.1. Taxonomy (GTDB): domain Bacteria; phylum Pseudomonadota; class Gammaproteobacteria; order Arenicellales; family Arenicellaceae; genus Arenicella. The sequence goes on along the minus strand of CAYOXK010000002.1, from coordinate 70,522 downwards.
ACCTCGCTCGCGGCATTAACGAAGTCGACTTCGGCTACCCAACCCTGATTAATCAGTTCACGCAAAGGTGACTGCGCATTAGCCAATACTGCGCGTACTTGCTCGGGCGCGAGCATATCAAGCTCGCAGAGTCGCTCGATTACGCTCTCCGCGCTAGGCTGTGAATTGTGCATATTCAATGGGTAGTTTTGTCAGTTCTTTAAAATCCTAATATCACCAAACTCGACGATGCAGCCCTACCCGCATCAAATGATCCTAGCAAAGCGTTACAACCTGAGCGTAGCAGTAGCATTGCGGGTTACAGTATAACCCGATCTCGACAACCTCTCCCGCGCTACTTCTAAGCTTCAGTTGAACGGCTGGTCGTGCCAAGTTACTCTTGCCGCAACACAGAGCCCGTTGCACAATACTCGGCAATACGAACGGCGCACCCTTTGCCATACTCGACAACATAATAACAACGAGATCGCTATGAATCGAATCTTCTTTACCCACCAAAGCAAGCGCAACGCTATTTTAGTGTTGATTAGTTTGGCGCTGAGCGGCTGCGGGAATACTCAGCCGAGTTGGGACGCGTCGCCAAATGGTACACAACTTTTCTCACCAACGCGCCTACCTAACCTAAGTAGCGCAACAACCGCACCCATTAACCCTGACAACGCATCAGGCAAGCAAGCAACAGCGCAGATTTACCCAGGTGCAAAACCGACTCAATCAGCAAATCGTGGATCTACCGCTGCAAGCAATCATTCGAACAGCGATTCGAGTTATGCGCCCATGGGCGGCGATATTATGCTTAGCTTTGACAATGTCCCCATCCGCGAAGCTGCGCGCATTATTCTGAGCGACCAACTCAATCAGGAGTACGTGGTAGCGTCTGAAGTGCAAGGAAATGTCAGCCTTAGCAATCCTACGGGCTTAGCTGAGCAAGACCTGTTACCCACACTGGAGGTGCTACTGGCATCCATCGGCGCGCAACTGCGCATGCACGATAATACTTACCATATTGAAGCGGCTGAGCAAGGACAGCTGTTGGCCAATACCTCTGATCTACAAGTTATCCCGTTACGCTTTATCGATGCCAGCGAATTCGCCAAATTAGTCGTGGGTTATGGGGTTAGCGCCACCCCTTTCGTGCAGGGCAACGTCTTAGCGGTTAGCGGTCCTGCAGAACAAATTAAGCAAGTGCGCGAGCTCGCGCGCAGCTTTGATGTGAATTGGTTAAAAGGTCGTTCGGTCGGGTTGATTCTGGTCAACAACACCAGTGCCCTTTTGCTACGCGACGAACTACTTAACGTAATGGGCGACGACTTGAGTGCCGACAATTCCGCCGCCGTGCGTATTGTGGCGGTTGAACGTAGCAATTCGATTATGGTGATTGCCAACCATATCGACACCGTACATACAGTGAAACAGTGGGTTGAGCGTCTGGACCAAGTAGTCAGCCACAGCGATCAGGCATTCTTCATTTATAGAGTACAGAACGGTCGAGCAACCGATCTTGCTAAACTGCTCCGAGCGATGTTTGGCGATGCCGCGAATAGTTCATCTGCAACTGAACTGTTAGATGCGCCGCCAGACTCTGGTCTTACTGGCATGCTGAACGAACCGCAGCGCTCCGCCAGCACATTTAATGTGATCGCTGACGAGAGCACCAACAGTCTCATTGTTACGGGCAGCCCACACTATTACAAAGCGGTGCGCGACGCCATGCAACAACTCGACAGCACACCCTTACAAGTCTTGGTTGAAGCAAGCATTATGGAGTTAACCCTCACTGACGATCTGCAGTACGGTCTCGAGTGGTTTATAGAAGGGTCGCGCGCCAGCACCGACATTTCGTCATCACTCGACTTAGGTGCACGGGGTTTAGGCGCCATACAACCAGGGTTTAGTTATGTACTACAACGAGCCGGCGACATTCGAGCCGCCTTAAATGGCTTAGCCGATGATTCGCGCCTTAAAGTATTATCAGCGCCCTCTCTAATGGTCTTAAACAATCGCACAGCGAGCATATTAGTGGGCGATGAAGTGCCCATACCCACGCGCCAAGCGATTAGTAATATTTCGCCCGAAGCACCCACGGTCAACGAGATTGAATACCGCAATACAGGCATTTTACTGACCGTTACCCCTCGGGTTAATTCGGGCGGAATGGTAACGATGGATATCAGCCAAGAAGTAAGCAGTGTAAGCAATAATGTTACGTCACAAATCGACGCACCCACCATTCAGCAGCGGCAAATAAATAGCACAGTATCGATTCAGGATGGACAAAGCGTAGTATTGGGCGGCTTAATTCGCGACCAAAACTCTAATCGGGATGCTGGCGTGCCGTTACTAAAAAACATTCCGGGGCTAGGCAAGCTCTTTAGTAGCACTAACACCGTGGCCAGGCGCACCGAACTGGTGGTACTCATTACGCCCAGAGTGATCGCCAATACGCAAGACACCGATGCTATTACAGAGGAATTTAAAAGCAAAATGCTGGGGCTTCGACCACTACCACTCAATAAGCTCTAGCTGGCGCACCTTAAAATCTATTGTTGAACGGCTTAAACACGTAGCACCGATGCTGAGCACGCGTTACAGATCAATAACGGTTTCAGCTTTCGCGAGTTCAAAGTGTAACGACGATTGCGCTGATTGCTCGCTCAACATGTGATCAATATCACGCAATTCAGCCCAACTGCGACCCGGGTCATGGTGGCCAATGTAAGTTCGCTTGACCTTGGCTTGCTGCGCCATGGCCACGACATCCTCAATACAACTGTGCCCCCAGTCTTTGCGCGGTACACCCTGCGCCCCACCGAGTGGCTTTTGGGCATCGTATTCGGCGCGCAAATATTGGCCATCGCGATACATTACATCAGCATTTTGAGCATGCGCTATCAGGTCTTCTTCTGCTTTAATGCTGGCTTTTTGCAGCGCAAAATCAGGGTCATCACCACGGCGCAACTCATGATCTGTACAAAATACAAAGACTTTACCGTTGTGTTCAATGCGGTAAGCTAAACAAGGATCGGGGTGGAATACGCTGAACGCTTTGATGGTGGTTTTGCCTATCGTAAAAGCTTGCCCAACATCCTGATACTGGTCGGCCAGAGCCTCATCGCTTGCAGGAGGTGTTTGCATATCGCGAATTTCGGTCGCTTCAAAGCTCGCGGGCATCATGTCGAACGCCAATGGCGTTGGTCTACCTTCGCGTTTGCGGTCGGCGCGCTTGGAAAAAATCCCAAGATCACGATCCATCGCCAGTAGGTAAGAGCGATTAGCCAAAAAGTGAATATGATTGCGCGGATCAAAGCACACGCCTGACTGGTCAAATCCTTCAGTGTGATCGAAGTGGGCATGTGAGCCCAAGATATGTAACGTACGTTTCTCTGTTGCGCCCCACTTTTGTTGTAGGTCTTGGGCGCACAATCGAAAGCCACTACCGCAGTCAATCACGATATCAAAGCCATCGCTGGTCTCGATGCGAAAACACGTGGTCCAACCGCCATAGCTAGGTATTGCTGGCACATCTAGCTCCGATCTAAATTGCGCGATTGACTCAGGCGTTATCTTGCCCCCTAGCAGCGCGGCCACATTAACTTGCCCAGCGCTTGACTCAGCCGCCAAGCGTGCGAACACTTGCTGCAAAAGTTGTGCATCGGCTTGCGAGCGAATGAACTCTCTTTCCGCCCGGCGGGGGTAGACTGCGCCGCTGCCCTGGACTCCGTAAAAATGAATCCGTAGATTTTTAATTGCTTTGGTCATGAGACTAAGTGAGGCTAAGATTGAAATTAAGGGTTTCGCCTCTTAGACAGCGAAGCTTGATGATTCCTTTATAGCCTATACTCAGCGTTACATCAATACTCAGATATCCAAACACATTTGGCAGAAAATCTAAGCGAAGAAGCACCCGTCAGCTGAGGCGCTTAAATTCTCGTAGCAAAACGCATATTGCCGAGGGTATAGTTTAGGTCACAAAGGAGAGTGCGCCATGAAAGTTAAGTACTTACTGCAGATAGTTATCGGATTTTTGTTCACCGCGGTCTTCATCGCGTGGGAGCGCAATGCGCTGAGCCTTCCGCTGTTAGATCGCTTGGAATTGATCGCCTATGATGCGCGGCTGGCTGCCACAGTGCCCGATAAAACCATCGACCCTCGCGTGGTAATTATTGACATAGACGAACGTAGCTTAGTCGAAGAAGGCCACTGGCCTTGGAACCGCGTGAAGTTGGCGCAACTGGTTAGCACACTGTTCGACGTGTATGAAATCGACATTCTAGGCTTTGACGTCGTATTTGCAGAACGTGACTCTTCAGAAGAACTGGAACTGTTAGAGGAACTCGCCACGCAGCAGTCCGATGCGGCTTTTTTAGATCGTTTTCAGGACTATAAACCCTACCTGAATCCAGACTCCGTATTCGCCGAAACCCTGCTTGATCGACAAGTTGTGATGGGCTATTACTTTGACAAAAGTATTACGCGCTCAACGCGTACGGGCAAAATTCCCGACCCCGTGTTCGCAGCCGGTTCGCCATATTACGACATGCTCACCCTGCAGAGCACTGAAGTGATAAGTGAAGGGGGCGAAGCGTCTATGCGTGAAGCGGGCGTTACGAGTTACACCGCAAATGTTGAGGAATTGCAAAACAGCGCGCTAGGGGGCGGTTTCTACTCTATCCCCTCGCAAGATCGCGACGGTATATTGCGCCGCATTCAGCTCTTAGAGAAGTTTGAGGGCGCGATTTATGAATCTCTCTCGCTGGCGCTCGCACGGCACTACCTTATGGGCGAGTTAGAGCTGCTGACGGCACTCAATGAACGCGGCGAAGAGGTTGTTGAAAGTTTAGATATTGGTACGGGACCAATCCCGCTTGACACAGTCGGCACTGCGTTTATTCCCTACAAGGGCCGCGCCTTTAGCTTCAGGTATATTTCGGCCACTGATATTTTAAATCAGACGGTGGAAAACCCTGAGGACTTGCAATATGTGATTGCGTTGGTCGGCACTACCGCCGCAGGCTTAGTGGATCTGCGTAATACCCCACTGCAACAAAACAACTACCCCGGTGTAGAAGTACATGCCAGCACCATTGCCGGCTTGCTTGATGCGGACTTTAGGTCACGGCCCTATTACGCAGCTACCGCCGAATTTCTTATGATTTTGTTGGTGGGTGTACTGCTCTCAGTGTTTCTGCCCTTAAAAGGCGCCACCACTCAAACGCTGACGTGGTTGTTAGCCTCGGGTAGCTTGGTCGCCGTCAATATGTATTTATGGATAGTGGAAAACACCATATTGACCATTGCGCCACTACTGCTGCTCTCCACTGGCTTGTACATGCTCAACATGGCTTATGGCTACTTCTTTGAGAGCCGTAATAAAGCCAAACTTAGCGGCTTGTTCGGACAATATATTCCACCAGAACTGGTGGATGAGATGGCGAAGGACCCGGAGTCGTACAGCCTTGAAGCAAAGCGCGAACAACTCACCGTTTTGTTTACCGATGTGCGCGGGTTTACTAATATCTCGGAGGGTTTAGACCCTAAATCGCTGTCAAGCTTGATGAACGACCTGTTGAGCCCCATGACGCGAATCGTGCACCTTAATGGCGGCACCATCGACAAATATATGGGCGACGCCATGATGGCTTTTTGGGGTGCACCCGTAGCCAACGCGGCGCACGCCAGCGCGGCCGTTCGCTCGGGGCTTGAAATGCTGGCGGCGCTTGATTCGTTGAATGAGACTTTTAAGGCTAAAGACTGGCCCGAAGTCAAAATTGGCATTGGTATTAATTCGGGCGAAATGAACGTGGGCAACATGGGCTCAGAATTTAGAATGGCGTATACCGTGCTAGGCGACGCCGTGAATCTAGGCGCGCGCGTAGAGAGCCTGACTAAGGCTTATGGCGTGCTGTTTATTGTGACGGAGTTCACGGCCCAGGCCGCACCAGAGTTTGAATATCGATTGCTTGATAAAGTGCGAGTAAAAGGCAAAGACCAAGCGGTCACTATCCTTGAGCCCATGGGCCAGCGCGACACAATTAGCCAACAAGACTTAGACGAGCGCGACCAGTACTACCAAGCCTTAGAACTGTATTGGGCGCAAAACTTTGCAATGGCTATTGAACACTTTGCAAGATTGCACGAGCAGGCACCCAATCGCTATATCTACCAACTTTATAGTAATCGCTGCCAAGATTTTATCGAGCATCCCCCGCAGGAAGATTGGGATGGTGTGTACGCCTTTACCACTAAATAATGGTTTGGATGGCTGCTAGTATGCAACCTTGAGTTGCCCCGAAGCCGATAACTTCGGGGCAAGGATTGCTAATTCAAACCACTGACTCAAGCGGGAATCGACACTCGCTTAGCGGCACTCGTTTTCTAGCACGATTGGCTCGCGGTCGTCGTCCTCATCATCCCCCATTGCAACGATCGATGCGTCGTTTATGACCAACACGTCGTTGATGATATCGGAGGGTGGAGTCACTTCCTCCTCGGGAGGCTCTGGTTCTTCCACGACCGGCGGTTCAGGCTCTTGCACAGGCGGTGGTTCAGGCGTAGGTGTATTGTCACCCGGCGGTGGCGGCGGTGGCGGCGGTGGCGGCGGTGGCGGCGGTGGTGTATCAACACCTACGATGGCTTCTAAATTATTGCCGTTAAATGCCAGTTCCAGTGTATCAAAACCATTCGCACTCGGGTTGAATGGCGCGGTGGTTTGAGTGATAGCCCCTGCCACGCTGATGATGTTATGAGGCATGGATGAGTCAGGCTGATAATCGCCTAGATTGATCACATTTACGTTGACAGCCGTCTGCCCCCCTGAAAAGTTACCGGCGCCACCGACATTGAGATTGCCGAGCACAATTATGTGGTCGTAGTCTGGCTCACTAGGACCCGCAAGCTCGATATTCAAAATGGCACCGTCTTTCAAATCTAAGTCACCATCAATAATTATATCGCCTGGAGAGTTGCCCGGCGCGATGATTCCGCCACCGTCAACTACCACCGTACCCTGTGTAAGAATCGTGCCAAAGCCTGTCACAGATGAGCCGTTCGCTAGGACTAAGGTCACCGGCACCTCATCTAATAACAATGAAAGTAACCCTCCATTGAGGTTAAGTTCACCAGAATCCAAAATCAGAGAATTTGTCTCTAGAATCGTATTACCGTTGATACGGAGTACATTTTTATTCTCAATCCCTCCTTTAACAATGATCAACGAACCCGCCGCAGCATTATTATTGCGTGCGACTATAATGCCGTTATTGGTAATTGGCAGGTGAGTCGAGATGATCAGATTGTCCTCAAGAACGAGTCGGCCCGACCCAGAGTTAACGAGGAAACCAGTAGTTGGCATATCATTCAAAACGCCAATGTTTAAGAAGCCATTACCCGTGATCGTTAAATTGCCTTGATTAGTGATATCACCGTCAATAAGAACCGTGGGGGCGTCAAAACCACTAAAGTCATGCACGCCCGGCTCGACGGTGACGTCAATCTCTGCACTGTTTAGCAGCGTATACTGCCCCGGGCCAATATAAACGGGCGGATTGACAACACCCGTGAACGGACCCGCTTTAATCACTAAGTGACCAATTTCAACTTGGTTAGAGGTCGAACCAAAAAATGACACTGAGGAGTCTGTACCGGGGGAAATGATGAACTCATCGATGGTGGCGTTCCCTATAAGCTCAAAATCGGAATTGGTTAATTGAAAGCCGCCTTCAATAGTCAACAGATTAGTGTCGAAAGAAAGAAATCCGAATAGATCTTCTACAATCAAGCCACCACCAAGTACCTCTACCTCATGAGCCCGAATAGTGGATTCACTATCTTCATCAAAAATGGTTGAGCCACCGGTACCCGCTAAATTCGAATTAAACTGCAGTATCGCACCAGGCCCATCCAGCACAATCGACCCTTTAACAAGTATGCTGTTCGCGGCATTGAAGGTCAGATTGTTGCCAGAGGTGGACAAAATACTGGAGAGCAGATAGATGTCACCAGGTTCGTCACCACTCGAGCCAGTGTCGATCGTCACATTGCTGCCTTGCAAGGCCATCTCGATGGTTTCCGGGGAAATAGTCGCGCCGGAATCGATGGGTGTGAATACCTCCTCATCGCCCACGGTCGTTTGATCGGTATTAAAATCGCTTGCGGAAATAACAATATCGTAAGGGTCGATTAACCATTCGCCGGATGCGCCATTGCTCGCGCTAGCATCCGGAGCAATATCAACCTGTAGCCCAAGCAAACCAGAGGTTTCAATAAAGCCGCCAT
>CAYOXK010000002.1:13304-62238 GCA_964407915.1 uncultured Gammaproteobacteria bacterium | reverse complement strand
ACTTGATCGCCACCGCGTGCAGTTATAGTGCCGTTGACGCGTGCACTGTGTTCTGCAAACACAATGACTCTGCCGCCGTCACCCGTTTTATTACCATCCGCCGAGACACTAGTATCGGCACCCAAGTAGACAAACTCGCTAGTGCGCGTTTCGCCGCGGCCTTGTTGCTCGCCACCAATTAAAATGGTTCCGCCCTTAACGTCTCCATTTGCGACTACGCGCGAACTCCCAAATAAGCCGACATTATCGCCAAGTAGGGCAATATTACCCGCGTAATCGGCCGAACTCGTATCCAGTTGCGCGTCTCTTAGCTCGACCTGACCCGCTTCTATGTGAATGTCTGCACCCGTTGCCGATAACGAACCTCCCACCACTGCAGTGTCACGCGCTTGAATAAAGATGCGTCCATCGCTTTGCACCAGCTCGATATCGCCAGAGTTACTGATGCGGTTGCCCATCAGTGATGCATTGCCACGCGTTGCGATAATCTGCCCAAGATTCAACACCTCATCAGCGGCAGACTCAACGGCAAAAGTCATGCCGGGCAATTCGGCAAAGCTTAAGGTCACAGCGTGCCCGGCCGCCAACAGAATATCGCCATTTTCGGTTTGTAAAATACCGCTGTTTTCAACCGACTCGGCAATCAGGGCGATGTGGCCGTCACCCGTTACATGAATGTGGCCATGGTTCGCGATCGTACCACCAGTACCCGCAAACGCGTAACGGCCTGCGCTAAAGTCGTTATTACTCATCGCCAAAGTTGAAGCCACAAAGCCGCCTGTATCAATCACGGCGTTATCACCCACGATCAGGCCATTGGGGTTGATCAAAAATACCTGACCATTGCTTTGCAGTTCGCCCAGAATCTGACTAATGTCGCCGCCCGTGACGCGATTAAGCACCGCGGAATTGGCGGACTCTTGAATAAAGCGAGTCAACTCACCAGCATCAATCGAAAAACCGCCCCAGTCAATAATCGTTCCAGGCGTATTGGTAACATCGAGCTGCGAGCCAACGGTTGCAAATTCCGCAGCCCCCGCCACCACCGTCGGATCAGTCGGATTCGCCACACTCGTACCGGTACCAACGAGCAAACTCACCACGAAGGCCAAAGCACTTTTGGCTAAACGCGCCCTCAAACAAGGGCTCACGAAATTTACGCATCTTGGCATTTTCATAATTATCCTCCTACAATGGAGCATTGCCCCTCGGGGCTAAAATTGTCGGGAAAACGATCTACTTGATCGAGCTCAGAATCACTTAAATCAGATAAGGCAAAATGGGGGTCTTTGGCCAGCATGGTCGGTACCCGCGGTAGCGCTGTTACGCGACTGTCGGAGGCTTCTGCCGTCCCATCCACTGGGGCACTCAAATAGCCCGCGGCACCTGCGCCGAGTTCTACTTGCACGCAATCGGCGGGCTGCGGTATTCGACATTTACCTACCTCAAACTTTTCAGCCTGACCCGCGCACTGGCTCATAACAATCGCACCGGTTTCGCAACTGGCGTATAGACCTTCTGGAAGGTTTTGGTTAATTCGTTCAGCGACACTTACGGTATCGGTGGTCTCAGTCTGAGTATCAACTGCGCCAAAAGACAGCTCCTCTTCATCCTCCAGACACTCCGTGCCCGAGCAGATGCGCGTAATAAAATCCGTGCCGCGAATACCAATCGATGCAATAGGAGTGTCTAAGTTAAACGACTCGGGTTTACGTTGCCCGATTAAACCCGTCACCGTACGCAACCCGCCCTTAACTAAATTGATACAAGCTTCTTCCTCGCCCTCATTGGCGTTAAATGCTCCAATCGCGATGGTTGTATTCGGTTTGAGGGTCAGTTTGGTGTTGTCCACCATGCGAATGACTGCAAAACTCTTATTGGCGGTATTGATCACATCACCTTCAGCGATTGCCGCGCCCCTCGCTAACACGCGACTGACTTGCGTTACATCAGTAGCCGTCACGACGCCTTTGGCTAACAACACAGTACCGCCAGACGCCCAACTTGGCCCACAGAAGCACAACGTCAACATGATGCTCAACCGACGAATAAACGCAGCGTCAAATACTGAGCACGTCGCGTTCGCTATGGTGAAGCTACTACTAAGCCAAACAGCTCTTCTTATGTAGATTGTCATAGAACAGGTCCTAAAAACGGTAGCTGAGGTTAAAGTGCAGTTTGCCATCACCGTCTTCAGAGGCGGTGCTAGGGTCGGTAGGCTGATCTATACCATCCAGTAGATAGCCGTAACTAGCCGACGCCGAAATATTTGAACTTGGGTTCCAATTAAACATCAAGCCGAGCGAAGCAGCACTCTCGGACTCGAACTCCACACCACGGGGTCTATTGTTCTCGAGTTTGGCGTAGTCTAAAAACAGCACTGCGCGTAGCGTCTCAGTCAGCGGCGGTGCCCAAGCCTGCAAATTAATTAAATAGCCCTCATCGGCACGTAATTCGCGTTCGTTCAAACCTCTCAAACTAGTGGTACCACCCACCGAAAATTGCTCGCCGGTAATCAAACGGTCGCTCGTTGTCGCCAATTTAAGGCCAGCAACATACAGCCAATTACGCGCTGAGCGCCGATAGCCCGCACCCAGCTCAATTTTTGACCAGTCAGCGGAGGCACCAGGCCGAGCAAGCGAATAGAAATCGGTGCTATTAAACGAGCCACCACTTTGGTTGTCAGAATAGCTGGCAAAACCGGACCACTCTGAGCCCTGTCCATTGTTCCAACTAGCTTGATAATTTAAGGTAAGCGGACGGCTGCGAACATCTTCTAATACTGGTTGATTAAAAAATCGCACGTCGTTGTCAAACAGTTTGTCGGACAACTGCAGGGAAAGCGCGTGGTGATAGCGGCCAATGCTGTTCAAATCATGGACATACGCGGCACTGTACACTTCACCACGACCCGCCACATCAAACACACCCGCCACCGTACCCGAGTCAATATCCGACTGGACCGCGGTTAAGCTTAAATTACCGCCCAGTGCATAAAACGGTATTCGATAATTGGCGGCCAACTGCTGTACATCATCTACGCCTTCGGGAGACGTAATAAAAGTGAGTGACGCCTGATGATCACGGTCAAAAAGATTATTGTGCGCCACACTCGCGCCAACGCGATAATCGCCCGAAATGTCTGTGCCCGTATTGTTCAGCCAAGCGGAGATTGAATGCGGCTTAACATCCACCACAGCAATATTGGCATCGACTTCATCGGCGGATGAACCAGACGCTAACGATACACGTACTTGCTTGGACGGATTTTGATTTGCAATCCGCAAGGCTTTGGCGATCTGTTTGGTACTGGGTGAGTCACCCGGGGCGAGGGCGGGCAAACTCGCTTTTATATTGTCGGCCGAATAAAACTTATGGCCCATCACATAAAGTGCGCCGATTTTATAGCGCTTAAACAACAAGTCGATGCTGCCATCACTTAACTCTTGTGGCGGAAAAGTCACGCGATAGAAGCTATGACCCGCATCACTTAACGCCTTTTCTAGCGCGTCGGCGGCATCTTCAATGTCGTTGATACCACGCGCCTGACCTAAATAGGGTTTTAATATGGCTTGCGCGGCCGCGTCACCTAACGGATTGTCTCCGAGGATATTGAATGTATCGATATCAAACGCAATGCGCTCGGTTAGCCTCTGGGTGAGTCGTTGTACCGCCGATTCGCTTTGCGCCAGCGCGTGCTGATTCACCAAAGCCAATACAATGCCCGCGACGACCAGCCAACAACCAGCCGTGGGTGGCCGACACGAGTTTGGTGTACCCCAAAAGGCTTGAGTGTTTTTCTCGCGGCACGACCTGTTACGCCAACCCTTACTAATGATCTTAACCATTAATCACAACCTTCCTATCTTGGACCTGAACCAATGTGAGTCTCACTGGTAAACTTCGAATCTTGTTCTAGTAAAGGCCTATTCTGTATCTATTTAGGCTAAAAGTGAATCGCTTTGAAACAAGTAAGTGCATCATCTCGTTTGCTTAGGCGGCACAAGAACGCAGCATTTCTATCTGCAACGCTACATTAGCACCTCACTGTAAGTGACGTTTGGATGCATATAAGGCTATTGACAACTCGCACTTATAAAAGCATTTTCGGCATTCTCGCCGCGCACAATTTCAGTGAATGCTCACTACAATGGCCTTACTAAGCATGTCAAAACGAATAGATATGGTACCAAAACATCGTTTTGAAATTATCCGAAGCAGATCTTAAGATGCTAAATTCATCAACGAAAGCCATCCTAAGTACCACTCTCGGTCACTCAAAAAGACAGTGGTACGCATTGCTGATTTTGCTCATATTGGGGAATGCGCCGGGCTCGGCAAGTGATGACGATGCGAGCGTCAAACTGTATGTTCCATTCGCCACTCAGCCGCCTGCGACGTTGCGCACTCAGGTACAGCGACTGCTAAATGAATCGATACACGCACCAAATAAGGTCATTGCCGTTACCGAATGGAGCGAATACTTACGCGCTGTGCGCACCGGTTCACCAGGACTTTATTTAGCTGCGCCACATTTCGTATCTTGGCTGGTTCACCGCCACGACGCTACGCCGCTCGCCCGCTTTGACGAAATGCTCAGCTATACCGTATTGAGCCGCGCAGGTGACCACGGCTTGTTTGACTTAAGCGATCTGTCTGGTCGAGTGGTCTGCACACAGCCCAGCATGAATTTGGATTTTCTGATGGTCAGCAATATTGCTGCGGATGAAGCAGATTCGATCACGATTGCCGTGACGCGCTCGATCGCGCAACGCCTGCGAGATCGTGACCAGCGCTGTGATGCTTTTACGGTGAGCAACCATTTGGCGAGTGAGGTGGAAGAATCTGACGCAGGTGAGTTTGTGCGCCTTACGCAATCCAAGCAATGGCCGCAGTACGCACTCGTGGTGATCGACCCCAGTAGCGATAAACCGAAACAGCCGATGGTATCCACAGCGGTAGCTGTTGCGCTGCTAAAGCTATTGCAGCCACAGATTGCGCATGAAGCACAGGAACAATCGGTAGTGCCAGCCGCGCGTTCGGACTACCCGCTCGACCTTAGCAATATGCTGCTGCCATACTGGTGAGGGCGTCTTTACAGAATACGGGATATTGACGTGGCTTAGCATGCGCGATTCAATGACTTGCGCCGATGGCGTGTTGTGTTAACAGTGTTTTTAGCGCGCCAGACCCGCTGACCCAACGCATACCCATTCCGCGCACTGCTGCCCACACTGGATTGGTATTCAAAAATGCCGCATTGAGTAATGACATGGCACGATCCGTAGCACGGTTATCACTTTGACGGAGACGTTCATACCGTGCCAACAGTTTGATTGAATCTAAGCCCGACTTGCCTGCTTGCGCGAACAATTCCAGCATACACTTCATATCTTTAAAGCCTAAGTTGGCACCCTGCCCTGCTAGCGGGTGGATGCTGTGTGCCGCATCGCCGAGCAATGCCACTCGCCCGCTATAGTAACGATTCGCGTACTGACTCGTTAGCGTAAACGATTGGCGGGCGCTTAATAGTTGCACCGCACCGAGTCGATAATCGAGCGCGGCGGCCAGTTCCTCACAAAATTGCGCATCGTTCATCGCGCATAAGTCTTCACTCAGCGCTTCGTCGCAGCTCCACACGATCGAACATTCGTTGTTTGCCAGTGGTAGCACACCCACAGGCCCCGTTGTTAAAAAGCGCTGCCACGCGGTGTCCTGATGCGCAAAGTGCGGTGCAATTTTCGCCACAATACCCGCTTGTTTATAGCGGTATTGATTGGTTGAAATTTTTGCCATGCGCCGCAACGTGGAGTGCGCTCCATCCGCGGCCACTATCAAGGATGCGGAAAAGACGCCATGGTTGGTTTGCAGCTGAGCGCAATCGAGCTTTGGGGATGGATTGTTCAACGTATTGATGTGGCTGTTGAAATACACATCAACATTGGCGCAATCGCGTAAGGCATTTTGCAGTGCAAAATTGCAGCGCTCGCTGTCGACCATGTGTCCGAGACGCGGTAAACCCAGCTCTTGCGCATCAAACTCAAGCTCACCGCGACTGTGTTGGTCCCACACAAACATGCGACGATAAGCAAAGCACGCACCCGCATCTAGCGAAGACAACACACCGATCCGCTCAAGCATATCGGTGGCAAGCTGCCCCAATGCCACGACGCGCTGATTCGTCTCGGTGGGCCTTAATAAAGGGGCTGCACGCTCAACAACAGCGATGCGCCAGCGGGGTTGTTGTGCGGCGATTAACAGCGCGAAACTAGCTCCGATTAAGCCAGCTCCCACCACCACTACATCATAGTCTTGCGCCATCATTACATCGCTCAAATACGGCCCATAAGGGCTCGCGCACACAGTGTTAGCCAGCCATGAGGGCTTCGATATCAGCGATCTCTTTCACCACATCTTGCGTTAAATTCTCGAAGCCATCTTTGGTAATCAATATGTCGTCTTCTATCCTGATACCAATATTGTGCCAGCGTTCATCCACATTGCTGGCTGGCGCTACGTACAAGCCAGGCTCAACCGTGAAAGCCATGCCCGTTTCTAACTCGCGCCAATTTTCTTCAATTTGATAGTCGCCCACATCATGCACGTCCATACCCAGCCAGTGGCCGGTACGATGCATGTAGAACTGTGTAAACGTTTGCTTTTCAAGCACTTCTTCAAGCGAGCCTTTTAACAGCCCTACGTCGAGCAAGCCCTGAGCAATGGTGTTAACCGTAGCCTCATGCGTTTCGTTCCATGCCACGCCTGGCCGGCATTTTTCAAACGTTGCTTTTTGTGCCGCAAGCACGATTTCATAAAGGGCGCGTTGTTCGCCTGTGAATTTGCCGTTGATGGGAAAGGTGCGGGTAATATCCGCAGCGTAGTTGCCATATTCGGCACCTGCGTCGATCAACAACAGTTCACCATCGTTTAAGACATCATGATTTTCGTTGTAATGCAAAATACAAGCATTGGCTCCGCCCGCCACGATTGAGGGGTAGGCATTGTAGTGACTGCCGCCCTTGCGAAACACGCATTCCATTTCAGCTTGTACCTGATATTCATACATGCCCGGTTTGCAAACCTGCATCGCGCGCGTGTGTCCTGCGGCGGACATTTTGCCTGCTTTGCGCATTAAATCGGCCTCGTCTTTGCGCTTGATTAAACGCTGCTCGTGCAATATATGGTTTAGGTCTACAAATTCGTAGGGAGCATGTTTACCTTGACGTACTCCTTGCTTTATTTGATTCATCCAAGCCAGCAGTTTCGTGTCGAACTGCGCATACCGACCCACCGTTGTGTAAACTTTGGCTTTTTCTTCCATCAAGCTGGGCAAGATATCGTCAAGATCTTCAATAGGAAAGGCATCATCCGCGCCAAAAGTCTCAACGGCGCCCTCTAAGCCAACGCGACGACCATCCCACATTTCCTTAACTGCGTCGCGTTCACGACAAAACAACACAAAGGGACCTTGTTTTCTGGATGGGCAAATAACCGCCACGGCTTCGGGCTCAGAAAAACCCGTTAGATAATAGAAATCACTGTCTGGGCGAAAGCGGAAATCCACATCGCCATTGCGCGACTGCACTCTGGCCGTTGGCACAATTACAATGTCGTTCTCACCAATCTGATTTAACAGTTCTTGACGGCGCCGTTGATAGATTTCTTTATTCATAATAGTGGGCTAATAAGCAAAGTAAATGGGTAATGGATTAAACGCGCGAGGCAAATGGCGGCTATTGCAAAGTGGGCGAGCCATTGGAGACTTTTTCCGCATAGGTGAACTCAAAAATCAATTGGGCGCCTACTTTTACGTACTCGTGTAATTCGGTGAGTGCCCAGTCTTCTTCGTCTTCATCGTCGACGCCACCTGCGGCCTCGGAAATATCAATAAAGTCTCGCACGATCTCGGGACTATTGCTCGACAATTGGTCGATGCTAAACTCGTCGTTGTGCAGCAAGCCCAGCACGTACCCCTTGCACCAACTGGCCAACTCATCGGCTCGAAACTCGATGGGTTCGTCGTCGTCGGGCAGCAAAATTTCGAATTGCGTCGAGTCGTCAAAAAGATGGTCGCTGGTCTGACGATAAACTTCGTACACCAGCGACAATAAATTGCTATACCGAGCTTGAGCAGCATCCGCCGTGGGCTCGATCAAGGCAAGCAGATCAGGAGTCTTGCCGGTTTTAAGATGATTTACAATTGCTCCTGCCACAATTCCATGCACTTCGCTCGCTGTAATATCGAGCTGCGCGAGCTCTAATACAACGCCTAGCTGCTCGTATAATTGTGAGTTTGACACGCAAACACCTATCAACAATCTTGTTGCTAAAGCACTATTCTACCCGATGCGCCAAAATAAATGTTGATAGGAATGGCAAGCAGGTAATTGTGTGCAGCGCTGATCCTTATTGACCCTTTCAGGCCCTTAGCCTTACTATAACCGCAAACATTTGCAGAGGTTTCCATGGAAGCAGAAATAAGTAGCTTAGAAAGGCGCATCGAGACATTAATCGATGAATGTCGCCGCTTGAGCACTGAAAATCGATCGCTGCGCACGGAGCACAATGATTTGTTGAGCGAGAAAACCCAACTCAAAGAAAAAAACCGTCTCGCGTGCAGTCGCTTAGAACGCATTGTGGAAAAGCTCAAACTGCTTGAAGAACAATAACAAAAAGCAACGCACACTCACTACAATCAGGACAGGGCATGGCTAGCAAAGGGATCAATATATCAATTTTAGGGCGCGACTTTTCGGTGGCCTGCCCAGAGGATGCGCAAGAGGATTTGTTAGAAGCTGCACGGTACTTAGACGGCACCATGAAAGACATCCAAAAAAGTGGCAAAATTATTGGCAATGAGCGTACCGCCATAATGGCCGCTCTAAACATCACCAATGATTTACTAAAACTGAAAAAGAGTACGGCTGGGCAAGCGCAGGCCCAAGCTCGCTTAAATTCATTGCAAGCCAAGATCGACGAAGTTCTGCGAGAAGCCAAAATCAATTAAACCTGAAACGAGCGCCACCGCGCGCAAGCACACGGTTGCCATTGACAATTCAAACTAGGGAATTCAATCAGTCAATTCACGTTGATGCGACACTGTTATACTCTGCTCTGGCGTTGCCTGTGGTGTTAGTAGGCGTTTCTAATCCCTTAGAACCTAGTCTTATTACCCGGGAGTTTACAGGTTAGCGGGCGTGATCAATTCTGTTCGCAGTTATTGAACCCGATGCATACCGCAGATTCCCACTTGAACCGTCGGTTCAAGGCACCAAACGTAGTACGGCATTTACGGGTAACGCTCTTTCTTTATTTCTTATCTGTTGTCAGTTTGCGACGGTTAATTAGCTTTCTACTGGGGCAGACCAAACATGTGGCCGTGTCAACATGTGCTGAATCATCAATTCGCAATCCTCGCCATCAACTCCCTCGCCTCTATCGACTAGCGTCATAATGCAATCTTCAAAAAGCGAAACGCGTAAACGCATTGTGCTAGCACGCCGCGCATTGAGCGAGCGGGCTCAGTTGCAAGCAGCAACCGCACTGGCACAAAATGCACGTAAGTTAGCGCCATTGATGCGCGCGCAGCGGGTCGCGGCTTATGTGCCTGTGCGCGGCGAAGCTTCGCCGCATGCCATTCTCAGCACCATTACGGCGGAAGCCGTGTGCATTCCCGTTATCTACAATATGCGTGGCGGACTTATGAAGTTTTGTTGGGCTGATCAGGCTGTGCTGAACGACCCGAAGACATTATATAGCCCCAATACGGCTCGCAATTCCTACGGCATTCCTGAGCCAGTCATTAGCCCAACGCCCGTTCGCACTCGAACTCTGGATGCAGTGCTCGTGCCCTTGGTGGCATTTGATCGCCAAGGAAATAGACTTGGGCTTGGCGCCGGTTTCTATGATCGCGCATTTGCGTTTAAGCATTGGACGCCGCAAGTGGCGCGACCACTATTGATTGGACTAGCGTATACGTTTCAGGAAGTGCATCAGCTTGATGTTGCTGCGTGGGATGTGCCGCTTGATGTTATTATTACGCCCGCAGAAATTATTCATTTTTAAATAATTTCGCCCTATTACCAAAAGCCATGGAGCCCGCTATGCTCGTGCCAAGACTTTTTTCGCAATAACATTGATAACACCGCACTGATTGGAGAATCACCATGACCTACCTACAAACCTTACTAACCAACATTAAATCAGTGCGTAACTCAGTTCTGGTTACTCTATTCGGTGCGCTATTCATGTTGGCCGCCTGTAACAACGACACAGCGGCCGACTCTTCGGTTGCGACTCAAGCGAGCAACTCCGACGACTCCGCACCACAAAAATTAACCACTAATGCAAGCGATACTCAACAGGAAACTGCCATGACCGACAAATCCAACATTCTTTTAAGCACCAGTTTAGGAGACATCACCATCGAACTTGACCACGACAAAGCACCTATTAGCGCCAAGAACTTTGAAGCTTACGCGGCGGCGGGTCACTACAATGGCGTGATATTCCACCGCGTTATTCCCAATTTTATGATTCAAGGCGGAGGATTTGCGATCGGCATGGTACAAAAGCCCACGCAGGCGCCGATTGTGAATGAAGCAAACAACGGTTTACTCAACAATAAATACACGCTAGCGATGGCGCGCACGAGCGACCCGCACTCTGCATCGTCGCAGTTTTTTATTAATACTAAAGATAACGACTTTCTTAACTTTAGTAGCGAAACCAACCAAGGTTGGGGCTATGCCGTATTTGGACGGGTTGTTGACGGCTTTGATGTAGTTGACCAAATCGAAAAAGTAGCAACGGGCCAAGTAGGCCCACACGGCGACGTACCCGTGACTGATGTTGTGATTATCGAAGCAAAAAAACTGTAAGCCATTTACTCACACCCTAAGTCACTCGGCACAGAGCCAACTCGATGACAATATCTAAACGAATCTTAGTAACCGGCGCGACCGGTTTTACCGGGGGCGCCTTGGCTAAGAAGCTCGTTGCCCAAGGCCACACAGTCGTGGCCTTAGTGCGCGCGTCGGCCAACACTCGCGCTCTAGATGCTCTGGGCGTTATTTTGGTTGAGGGCGATATTACCGACCCGGCCGCCGTGAGCAAGGCCGCGCAAGGCTGTGACATCATCTATCATATTGCGGCGGTGTACCGCACGGCGGGGCACCCTGATTCGTACTACGAAGCCGTCAATACTGAAGGCGTTAAACATGTGATTGCAGCGGCCCGCGAACACAAGGTAGGACGCACCGTGCATTGTTCCACCATTGGGGTGCATGGGGATATAGAAGAAATACCGTCAAACGAAGAATCGCCCTTTAACCCAGGCGATATTTATCAACGCACTAAACTAGCGGGCGAGCAATTGTTTGCCGCGGCAATGAGCGAAGGTTTGCCGGGCTGCATTTTTCGCCCCGGCGCTATCTATGGACCGGGCGATTTGCGTTTGCTCAAAATGTTCAAGCAAATTAAGCGGGGATTTTTTCCGCTATTCGGTGGCGGTCAAAATTTATATCACCTGTCGTATATCGACGATCTCACTGACGGCATTATCCTCTGCGGCGAACACCCTAAAGCATTGGGCGAACGCTTTATTTTGTGTTCCGATGAATACGACACTATGCAAGCGTTAAGCGCTGATATTGCGGCCGAACTCGGGGTAAAACCACCTCGCTTCGCGCCGCCCATTTGGCCTCTTATGCTCGCGGCGAAACTCTGCGAAGCGGTGTGTAAACCATTTGGGCTTAATCCAATTTTGCACACGCGTCGGGTAGAGTTTTTTGTAAAGTCGCGTGCCTTTGATAACGCCAAAGCCAAACGACTGCTTGGCTACCAACCAAAAATCAGCACCAAAGAAGGAGTACGGCGCACCATCGCCTGGTACCAAGCCAATGGCTACCTTTGAACGCAACGCGATTGCCTTAGCCAACGAGCAGTTCGACGTACTTATTATTGGCGGGGGTATTTCGGGGGCATGGTTGGCCCTGCATTGCCAGCAGGCGGGCCTGAAGACGGCGCTTATTGAGCGCGGCGACTTCGCGAGCGAAACATCGGCGGCGTCCTCAAAACTACTGCACGGCGGCATTCGCTATTTGCAGCAGTTGCAGTTTACTAAAGTGCGAGAGTCGACCATGGAGCGTGCAGAGTATATCTACGCGGCGCCGCACCTCTCCACGGCCATCCCGTTCATTGTGCCCACCTACCCTAATTTCGGCCGCAGCAAGTTTTTTCTTAACTGTGGCATGCTCGCGTATGCGTGTTTAGGGCTTGGGCAAAACCGCTTAATCGATAACCCTCGCGAGCGCATTCCTGGGGCACGCAACCTCAGCCAGTCCGACCTGAACCAGATATACCCCTTAGACGATTTAAACACGGGCGGCGTGGTGTTTTACGAGCGGCACATGTTCGATAGCGAACGAATGGTGCTTGAGATTCTGAAAACCGCCGCGCGTGCTGGCGCACGAATTTGCAACTATGTTAACGCGCGTACTTTATTACTAAATCAACAACAAATAAGCGGCGTAACTGCCGAGGATTTAATAACAGGTAACGAGTTTGCGGTGCGCGCAACACGGGTAATCAATGCGGCGGGGCCGTGGATTGATCGCCTAAATGAACAGCTCCCGAATGCCCAGGCAGCGCCGTCGATTAAGGGATTTGCAGTAGGCTCGCATATTATTACTCGGCAAATTTCCGATCATGCCATTGCCATCACTACCAATATGGCGAGCGACACTACGCTTGATCGAGGTGGTCGGCATGTATTTGTTATCCCATGGCGCGGCTACTCGCTAATAGGTACCAGCTACGCTGAGATCGAGAGCTGCGACGGCCCCATTTTGCTGCAAACAGCGCACGTGGATGAACTCCTAAACGCCGTAAACCGCGGCCTACCTTCAGCACAGTTACGCCGTGCCGATTTAATCTCTGGGTACTCAGGTTTGTATCCATTGCACACCCACAATATTCGCGCAACGGTGTATCAGGGCTCAGGGGAATATCAAATAATTGATCACGCGGCGGCCAATGGTGTTGATGGCTTGATAACCGCTCTAGGGGCTAAGTTCACCACCGGCCGCAAACTGTCGGCTATAACTTTGAAGCTTTTGAGCAAAAAGCTTGGCAAAGCCTTAACTGTAAAGCGCACTAAATTAGACGCCAGCCAATACACCGACTTTGCGAGTTTAGCCGCGGCGCTTCACACAGAATTTGGCGAACGCTACGCAACGGCGACGCTTACGCATCTAGCGCATCATTACGGCAGCGACGCCCGTGCCGTGTTGGCGCTGGCAGACAGCGACGCCCGACTACGCGAATCGATTATGCCAACGCAACCCGATCTTTTGGTTCAGGTCGCTTGGGCGGCGCTGCACGAACAAGCCATTACTCTGCAAGATGTGCTTTTTGGGCGCTTATCGATTGGCTTGCTTGGGATCAATGAGGCACAACTCGCCAGCGTAGCGCAAACGATGGGCGAAATACTGCACTGGACCGACGCGCAGCAAGCCGCGCAAATAGCCACGGTGACTAAGCGGCTGCGTGCCACCGAGGCCGCACTGCGGCCGCGCGCGAGTTAACACAATGAACGACAACCAAACTAAGGATTTGGCGAACATTACCGCCTCTCAGAGGCTTTGTTTGCATATTGCGCCCACCCCTTTCTTTGCGGACCGAGGGTGCCATATTCGCATTGAGGGCATTGTGCGTTGCCTTAGCGCGCTAGACTGGCGCAGCATCGTCTGCACTTACCATCATGGCCATGAGGTAGCGGGGGTAGAGACTCGTCGCATTGCACCCATCAAAGCCTATACGCAAACGTCGGCTGGCCCAAACTTATGGAAGTTGTGGGCTGACTTAAAGCTGTTATTTTTGACGCTGGGCGTTTACCGCCGCCAACGACCTGCTGTGCTGCACGCCCACCTGCACGAAGGATTGTTTATCGCTCTTATTGTTAAAACCCTGTTCTTCTGGCGGCGCACACCCCTGATTGCCGACCTGCAAGGCAGCTTTACCGGCGAGCTAGACAGTTACGGAGTGTTTAAAAAGCTTAAGTGGCTCAAACCCCTTAGCCGCTGGGCAGAGCGCTGCTTAATGTGGTTTCCCAACCAAATTGTTTGCTCGTCGACACGCTCTTTAGCGCTTTTCACCCACGAATTTGGCATAGCGGCGGAGCGTATCTCGCTGGCGCAAGATGGCGCGGATGCTGGGCCCGAGCTAAGCCAGGCACAACGCACCCATTTAAAGCAATCGCTCGGACTACCAGACGACCGCGTTATCGTGATCTATTCAGGCGCACTGCTTGCGTCAAAAGGTTTAACTGAGCTACAGCAGCTTATTCAAGCCAGCCCAGCCAGTGCCGTGCATTTTTTACTCATCGGCTATCCAACCGAAGCCCTTAATGAGTTTTTGCAAAAAAATGCATTAGAAAGTGTTTGCACGGTGCTCGGACAAGTACCCTTCGCCGAGCTACCGCAGTGGTTACACTTAAGTGACATAGCCATCGACCCGAAGAATTTTGATGCCGGAGAAGGCAGCGGCAAGATGCTGAACTACATGGCCAACGGTCTACCCGTGCTGGCATTCAACACCGAGAATAACCGCCGCTTTCTACCCAGCGATTCACCACTGGCAAACGAGGTTGACCAGCTGGTAGAACAACTCATCGCCTGGGTAAACGATCCCCAACTGCGACACAACGCAGCGCAGCGCAATAAGGCGTTTTTTAACGAACACTATTCATGGGCCGTAACCACCGAGCAGCTACGCACGGTGTACGGCCAAGTTTAAGTAGCACAGCAACAACCAGTTCAAGCTTTAAGCATCTAAGCCTTGCCGATCAACGGCACTCGCTTGTATTAGCACATACCCGACGAATCAAGATAAGCATAGATCGGTCAACTGTCGATAAAATACTGGCGTCATTTTGAAAGTATGGCCGCAGGTCACACGTTTATGAACACATGGGGGATACTCCTCTAGTTATTGATGGCCCCATTTCAACACTCGAGCAAAGCACGTGCGTCCAACTTTATAAGATTGGACACGCCATAGGGTATTTTCGTACCCATTCAACATTTCAACTCAACAAGCTAGCAATAAATATGAGGCTACTGGCGTCGGTAATGGCTTGGAGTTTGGCCAGTGAGTTTTTTAAATATGGCATTAAAACTGCTCTTTGACGAAAACCCGGCATCCATTGCCAAATCAATCAATTTGCGATCACTTTTTTGCTGCAGTTTTTGACAAACCTCCGCAACCCGATACTCATTAATAAACAAATTGAAATTCTTGCCGTCCTGTTGATTTAGCGTCTCTGACAAGTGATGCACACTAACACCAACTTGATCTGCAAGCGTCGCTAACGTGAGATCACTATTGCGATATAAAGACTGTTCTGTGACTCGGTCTTGCACCAATCGCAAAATCCTCGCGCGTGTGTCTTGATCTAACAAACCCTCAGATGATCGCGGCTCGCTTGACCAATGCGCTTGCTCTGGTTGCGTTGCTAATTGCTGTATGTAAAACAGGCTTGGGTTGCGCCATTGCACGATTGCGATGAAATACACCATTAGCACGAGCAGGAGATCGGCCAGAATATTGACGCTTTGTGCCAAGCTCATAAAGTAAAACAGCACTTTTATGGCCCATATCGACACCATGAAAGAGATTAAAACCCACAGCCACTTAAAGATATCTGGGTTGTAAGACGATAGCGTGTGTTTAGCATTAGTTTGGTAGCGGACAACCATATTGACCAATAGTACTGCGTAAACGAGTGTTTGCCCGTAAAACACCGCTACTGTGAGGTTATGTCTAAACTCAGTAGTCGCAGACATTGTGACAAAACTCAACGCCTTTTCAGAAGACAACAAAATATCGAAATTGAGCAGATAACAAATCGCTAAGGGCAATAGATGCAGAAAATCGACTTTTTGCAATCGCGAGCCAGTGATTGCCGAGCGGCAATACAAATAAGTAAGGCCGCCATAACAGGCGGGTAGAAACACGAAGAAACCAATCAGCCAAGTAAATTGGCTTTCTCCAGCGGCTACTATTAGCGGAAGCATAAAAGTGGTTGCTATAAGCAGACACTGGATGCCTAGTAATCTACTGGCGTAGCTAAGCCGTTTGTCGGTGACTAATAGAACGAATAGCAGAACGCCCTGAAACCCTCCGATGGCCAGTATTGATGTCTGAATTTGCGACATGGTGGGTTTGCAGTGTGATTGAGTGTTTTACTCCAGAGTTTACCAACAACGAGCATCTTGATCGATTCGCCGACAACTCAAAACTATCCTAGTCGCCTAGCGAACATGCATATCCGGCCAGTTGTCATTGCCTGTATGGAACGTTAAACGGGTGGCGTTGCTGGGGTCGGAGCCTTTGCGCCAAAGGAATATTTCGTAGTCCTTGGTATCGTGCTCGTGGTCTTGCGGTCCGCGGCTGGCACCGAACACCATGTATTGGCCGTCGTTGGAGTCCTTAGGCCAGTACTCATGATTAAATTCGCCTTGTAGGTCAATTAACGGAGTGGCGCTGAAGTCGTTTGGATTAATGGTTACGATCTCCACTGCGCTGCCGCCCGTGCTTGGCGTTACTTGAAAGAGTCCGGTGTAGCTTGAATTCCACGCCAACTCACAGCCGTTGAGCACTCCTTGTACACCCTCCGATGGCGCTGTAATGGCTGTACCCCAACTTCCAGTGTTAAGGCCAATATCGCTTTGGCGAGCCGTAAACGTGGTTTGCTGGGTGTTGGGGTTGTAGCGCGCATTATAAATATTGCTGTTGGCCGCAAACACAACTTGCCTGTCAAGCGTATCAACATTCACTTTTACGACCGCTTTAGTATTACGCACAAACGTTATGTGTTGATTGTCTACCCAATGCGGCGAGGTACCTTGCTTGCCTACTTGCCATTCGCGACCCGTGGCGATGTCTAACACGATTACATCCCAAGCCTGGGTATTACGCTGTGACACCCACACTTGATGCGCTCTAGCGAAAACCAGGCGTTGGCCATCGGGCGAGAGTCGTGGATACGTTTCGGTATGAGGGTGACTCGTTAACTTAGTCAAATCCCCCGTAGTGAGCTCCAGTTTGAAAATATCGTGATTACCATCGCGATTAGAACTGAACACCACAAAGCCATTGATATCATTTACTGCTGCTAAAGCGGTACCGCGCGCATCGAGTGCCGCGCTATTAACTGTGCCTGCAGGTGGCGCAGTGGCAGCGCCGAGTTTACTGGCGGTCCACAGTTGCACAGCCAAGAAAAGAACAGCCGCCGCCAATGCGATGGCCGAAAATGCATAAGCCCCCCACACCTGCCAGCGTTTAAACAACGGGGCGGGTTGCGCTTGTACGCCACCGGTGGATGTAGTGACAAGCGCTCGCGCTGCCTGCGCGCGTCGATGCAACAAAATAAAGGCCGCTAATAAACAACCGCCAATGGTGTAATCCATAAGCTGACTCCAAATATGCACGCTTAACATGGTAACAAACGCCTCGGCTTGATTGGCCACCCCCAACAATTGGAACACGAGCGTGCTGCCGGCTTCGTACGCACCAAAGCTCATAAAGGTCGGCACGGGCAGGCTCGCTCCCACTTCGCCCCCCACTAAGGCGCCTATAATTTGTTCAAACGGCAGATTGGCGAGCGACTGAAAGCTTGGAACGGCCACGGCCATAAACAGCAGATACATGCCCGTGTACTTCAATACACGAACAATAATCGACAACGCGCTTACGTGTAGGAGCCGACCACTATCTCGCACCTGCGTAATGCTTGTGGCAAACTCCACACTCCAATCGAGCAAACGGTTCCACCACTTAGGTGCTTGCGCAAACTGTAGTGGCGCACGAAAGGTGTTTACGCCCCACGGAAACACATAAAAGACCGCCAGCAGGCCGATCACGGTAACAACAAAGATCATCAACAAGGCGTTTAAGGCCCATATTTCTACCGAAGCACCTAATAATTGCTTGGTAACAATGGCCAAGGCAATAACAAACAAAGCCACAAAATCAAATACGATGGCTAGCCCCAGGCTACTCATGCAATGTTCTAGCTTAACGCCATAGCCGCGATTGAGTAAAGCCACATAGCCGAGCTCGCCCACGCGGCCTGGCAACATGTCTACAAACATATTGCGAATGCCCGTGACTAAGGCCATTTGCTTGAGAGTGGGCAAATTTTGTTCCCCTGCAATATCGAGTAATAATCGATAGCGCGACGCACGAAAGTACAGTTGCACGAAATACAACCCGAGATAGGCGAATAGCCAGCCTTTGGTGGTCATCGCTAGCGCGGCCCACACGCTGGGGCGCTGATCTTCGCTGAGGCCTGTTGTGACGAGCTGCAAAATCAACGCCAAAATGGCGAGCGACACAGCGATGGACAATGCGAGTCTGGCGAAGTTTTTAAGCATATTGGTTGCGTACTCAGAGTTCCTAGAGCGTGAGCTTCAGCTCTGATTATAGATGTAGCGCGTAAAGTTGAGGTAAGCTTGCAAAATGGCAATTTATTTCATGAACGCTCAATATGTCTATTTCATCTCTGTTTTGTAAGAATCCGGTTCGCGGAATAGCGCGGTTAGCGCTTATGGCTTGCTTCCTCACCCTAGCAGGGTGCAGCGCGCCTTCCAAGCATCACTCTATAGACCATGCTGCTAACCACTCGCATACTGAACCGCATTCGCCGTTGGCGCATAAACTGCCGCCTGGTTCCAACGAGATGTTGCGCGCCTTGATTGCGGATTCCGATGATCTAGAAGTGATTATTTCCGACGTCATCATTCCGGCCAACGGCTCAGTGCCCAAACACTACCATCCAGGCGAAGAATTTTTATATGTAATTGAAGGCAGCGCCATTCATCGAGAAGCAGGCCAGCCTGACCGAACCCTTAATGCAGGCGACACCTATGCTATTCCGCCACGCGCGGTGCACAACCCCATGGGCGGCCCGAATGGCGCACGCGCCATTGTTTTTCGTGTGCACAAAAAAGGCAATCCGGAGCGGATTTTAGTGAACGATTAGCCTTTAAGATAACGGCGGAAAGGAGGCAGCCGTAGGCCGCCAAAAGCGGCGGGCGTTTTACAGTGCAAGAATTAAGCTGGTAATCGTGATTTTAGTTTTTTCATCGGCACGCCTGCCACTACGTCGTATTGCGCAACATTTTTATTGACTACGGTGCTGGCACCCACGATCGAGTCGCTGCCAATCTCTACGCCGTCTAAAACTTGTACGTGCGAACCAAACCAGACATTGTTACCCACTTTGATCCCCCCCTGCGGCAACATTCCCTGCTTTTTAAAGGGCACGTCTAGGAGCTCCGTTCCATACGGTCCACTGCCAATAAAATAGCTAAACGCTCCAATCAGCACTTCATCGCCCATCGCCACATCACTGCCTTGCATGGCATGTACGAGTGTCGCAATGCCCACGGTACAACCCGCACCGATGGTGATATTGCCATTTTTACAAGACAACACCACATTACGACTGATGATGGTATTCGCGCCCACCGTTATGCCATTATTGTTAGCGCCTTTGGCATCGAGCACCGCGCCATCGTCAATAATCACATTGTCGCCCAGATGAATCTTGGGGCCGTGTCGAATGGCCACCCCCTGACCGAACACCACGCCGCGACCGACGGAGCCTAAGATAAATGGGTAGAAAAATTTGCGTAGCACTAAACCCAAAGCCCCTGGTACCCACGACACGAACAGCATAATCAGTTCGTATTTAAGAAGGTACCAAAAGCTGGATGACCCAAGCGCGAGATCTTGATAGCGACCAAACGCCGACTTGCTCTGATCTGTGAGCTGTTCGTGCAGGGTCGCTTGCGGGGCGGTTTGATTAGCTGAATCGTTAGGTAGGTGATTGCCCATAATGACCTATCAGGCGGCCACAATACACAGCGTGCAGTTTACAAACAACGACGCACGACGCAGCGGCATGCTAGTGATGGTGCCCACCGGCGCCGTGCACGTGGCCATGTTCCACTTCTTCAGCTGATGCATTGCGCACAGCCGAGACGGATACTTTAAAGTGCAACTCTTGGCCGGCCAAAGGATGATTGCCATCGACCGTCACGGTATCCCCTTCCATGGCCGTAACCACGACCGGTACAGGACCTTGTTCTGTTTCGGCTTGAAAACGCATGCCCACCGTCACTTGGTCGATGGCTTCGCCAAACGCGGAGCGTGGCACCGTTTGAATTAACGCGTCTACGGGCATACCGTAGCCTTTTTCTGGGGCAATCACTGCAGTGACTTCGTCACCCACTTTTTTGCCAGCGAGTTCTTCCTCTAAACCGATGATAATATTGCCCGCGCCTTGCAAGTAAACTAAAGGATCTTGACCTTTAGATGAATCAAGCACTTCGCCTTGGGCATTTTTTAATTCGTAATGGATTGTTACGACACTGTTCTCTTTAATCATGTTAAAACTTTTGGTTGGTGAGGGCGCATTATGCCTGTTACGCCAAAGAATTCGTACCCATAGGCTCTAATTTGTTACGATTTCAATTAATTTTAGCAGCACTGGATGGGCATTTAGGCGTCTAAGCGGCGAGCTTGGCGAGCGGCACGCTGCCGACTCTTATGCGAATCTGGTCGACCCAACTGGCCCTCTCCTGCGAGCAAAAACTGGGGTAGCGATTTTAAACCGGAACGCTGAAAGTCGCGCTCTAGTGCCGTATGCACTCGCATGATGTCTAGGCCCAAATCCTCAACGGCG
The DNA here is from genome assembly GCA_964407915.1 of uncultured Gammaproteobacteria bacterium. Classification (GTDB taxonomy): domain Bacteria; phylum Pseudomonadota; class Gammaproteobacteria; order Arenicellales; family Arenicellaceae; genus Arenicella. Next base: position 41,486 of record CAYOXK010000002.1, on the reverse strand, counting down.
ATCACGGCAACCAGATCGAACAGCTTTAGTAGCGCAATTTTGTGCGTTTGCTGAGTACGCGCAAACAAGACATCACTAATACGCAAAAACTGTTCGAATGGGGCTTCTTCAAGCAATAGCGGTAGCGTGTCGCGAAACCGCCCAGAATTAGCCAATAGATCCCAGTAACGCGCAAATCGGTTTATGCGCTGCACTTCGGCAAAACTGCATACGTCGTTTTGCACAATATTAAAGGGCGGGTTAGGGTTAAACACCATTTGGTGAGTGACTGTGTGCCGTACAATCGGCGACCCCTTCAACCGTTTAAGAATGCCGACTTGAATTTCATGCGGCTGCAATGCGTACAAAGTATTAAAGCTCATCGCAAAACTCGCTAAATCTTCGCCGGGCAACCCGTAGATTAAATCGGCATGAATATACGCATTACTGTGCGTGCGAATCCAACGCAGATTTTCTTGCGCAACGGCGTTTATTTGCTTGCGGCTGATGCGCGCTTGCACCTCAGCGTTAAAGGTTTGTATGCCAATCTCGAATTGCAAACAGCCCTCTGGAAAGGCTTGAATTTTTTGCTTAAGCGCATCGGGCAAATGATCTGGAATCACCTCAAAATGCAGAAATAGGTCGTCGCTCATGCGCTCCAAAAAGAAGTCCAAGATCTTTAAACTGGTTTTGATATTGAGGTTAAACGTACGATCCACAAATTTAAAATGCCGTACTCCGCGCGCGTGCAGTGCTTCCATGGCAGACAAAAATCGCTCTAACTCAAAGGGCCAAGCGGTTTTATCTAGCGCCGACAAACAAAACTCACATTTGTACGGACACCCACGGGACGCTTCCACATAGATCAAACGATTAGCCACATCGTCGCTGTTGTAAAGGTCATACGGCAGCTCGATCTCGGCGAGTGGCAGTTGTTGCCCCACCACTATTTTGGCAAACGCATCCTGCGAAGAATCCTCGTTTGCTTTGGCTACGTCACACTGCAACAAGTAACCGCACAGATCGTAAAAGCTCTTCTCGCCCCAGCCTGTAACCACGTGATCGGCAAGCTGCACTATACTTTGTTCCTCAATCTCGTAGCTTACCTCTGGGCCACCCAACACAATCTTGATTTGCGGCGCGATTGCGCGCAGAAGGCGCACAATGCGTTCAGTTTGCACCACGTTCCAGATGTACACACTAAAGCCGACAATCTTTGGTTGTTGCGCCAAGATAGCCTCGGCGGCATCTTCAGGTTTTACATCAAGCACAAACTCCAACAACACCGAACGCTCGCGCAGCTCATGCAAATTAGCTTGCAGATAGCGCAAGCCAAAGGCGCTATGAATGTAGCGCGCATTGAGCGTGGTTAAAACAATATCGTGCATGGACTGAAATCTAAGAATCGCTCGCTTGCGCAAGACTATTAAGAACGTGGGCAACCGCGAACATTGCAAAGCTCGCCGTTACATGCGTGATTGAACCTAATCCGCCAGCGCAATTAAGACCATTTAGGGTCTCTGTTGACTCACCTGATTTAGGCCGCTGGGGTTGTACGCCACCAGCCCCATCAGGGTAGTTGAGTTGCTCTTTTGAGTACACCGCCTTAACCCCAAAACTACGCTTAAGATTTTTCGAAAACCCATAATCCTGACGCAATAATTTGCGTGTGCGCGCCAACAATACGTCGTGTTCGGTATTACTCAGGTCTGCCAACACAATTTTACTTGGGTCTACTTGCCCGCCCGCGCCACCGGTCGTTACCAGCTTAATCCGCTGCTGACGGCAAAATGCGATAAGGGCGGCTTTAGTGCGAAAGTCATCAATGCAATCAATTACAAAACTAAAACCGTGGCCCAGTAATTGCGCAAGATTGTCGCGGCTTACAAACTCGTCAACCGAGGTCACTTTGCACGCCGGATTAATGAGCTGTATACGCGCTTGCATCACAGCAATTTTATCGCGCCCGAGTTGGTCCGAGGTGGCTACTAATTGCCGATTTATATTCGACTCCGCCACCACGTCCATGTCGATTAGCGTCAACGCGCCCACGCCGCTACGTGCCAGCGCCTCAGCCGCCCATGATCCTACGCCACCCAAGCCGATCACACAAACATGGGCATGTTGTAAACGAGTGAACCCCGCCTCGCCATAGACACGAGCAATACCACCAAACCGTTTGGCATAATCCATAGAACTTTCTAAAGACATAATTCACTCTAAGCGCTAACTTATATTTACTACTACTTATTTTCACTACTACTTGGGCTACACTGCGCGCTATGCCCCAAGCGTTAATCGACACACACTGCCATCTGGATTTTACAGACTTTGATGATGACCGTATCGCGGTAATGCGCGCTTGCGCACAAGTTGGTGTGCAGACTATCGTTATTCCTGCAACGCAATATACAACGTGGCAGCGCACATTGGATTTAGTCACGACCCATGCGCACTCACAAACCATAGACTCCGACGTTGAACAGGCGGCAAATGCGCCGGAACAGCGCGTAAGACTGTATGCAGCACTTGGTTTGCATCCCGCGTTTAACGACGCGCATAAGCCGCAGCACTTGCGTGAACTGACCAAACTTGCTGAGCAACACCAGCCCATTGCCATAGGCGAAATTGGCCTAGATTTTCACAGCAGTATGGGGCTCAGCGCCACGCAAAAAGACCAACAGCTATGGTATTTTACCAAGCAACTCGCAATCGCCTGCGCGCTCGATAAACCCGTGATTGTGCATAATCGTAAGGCCCACGACGAATGCCTAAAAATTCTGCAAGAGCGCACGCTGGGCGAAAAAGTTAAGGGTGGCATTATCCATGCTTTTAACGGCAGCATCCAACAGGCTGAACATTATATTAACTTGGGTTTTTATCTAGGTTTTGGTGGCATGTTGACCTTTTCGCGGTCGGTCAAATTGCAAGCGTTAGTAAAAGCCATACCCATTGACCATATTGTGCTCGAAACGGACGCACCGGATATGACGGTTAGTGCTCATCGGGGGCAGCGTAATAGCCCCGCCTACTTACCCGCTGTGCTCGCAGCGGTCGCCCACTATAAAGGTCTTGATGTAGAGGACGTCGCCAAGCACACTACGGCCAATGCTCAACGCCTGTTCAAGCTCGATACTCAGTGATTTAGTGTCACGTTAATTTAGGTCGTCTTAGCTATATTGTCATAACCCTATTGCCCTAAACAGTTCGCCACAACATTGTCTTAACTATGCAAAACACCCTTAGCGCTGCAGTCATACTCATCGGCAATGAATTATTGTCGGGCAGTATCCAAGACCTTAATCTTTCGCACATTGCGATTCGCTTAGAAGAGCGCGGCATTCGGGTGCGCGAGACGCGCATTGTACCCGACGTTGAAGAAGACATTGTGGCCGCCGTGAATGCGCTACGCCAACGCTTTCAATACGTGTTTACCACGGGCGGCATAGGCCCGACGCACGACGACATTACGTCTGACGCCATCGCCCGCGCCTTTGGCGTAGCTAATGTTGTGCAGCAACCCGTATTCGATTCCATTAAGAACTATTTAGACGGCAAAGGCGTGGTCTTTACACCGGCCGCGCAACGCATGGCCTGCGCACCACACGGGGCCGAAATGATCTATGCGCAACAATCCATTATTCCGGGTTACCGCATTGGCAACGTCTATGTAATGGCCGGCGTGCCAAGAATTATGCACATCATGCTAGACGGTATCTTGGCCACATTAGAAACGGGCATGGCCATCGTCAACCAGAAAATTTTTGCGAACGTAAGCGAAGGCGAAATTGCGGCCGCACTTGAAGCCATTCAGCAGCAACACCCCAACATTGATATTGGCAGCTACCCACAAGACACAGGGTCTACCATCACCGACTACCGAGTGGTGTTCATGGTGAAGGGCACAGATGTGGCCGAGGTTGATGCAGCGTGTGAACAGATTCTCGCCGCTTGCCATGCAGGTGGTTTTGACGCAATTCGCGCACCCGCATAACCGTCATGTCACAACTCGACGCACCAGCGGCAAATAACACCCACGCACTTCAGCGCCGCGGGATTGATCTGGGCGCGGTGCAGATTGCCAACATCACTTCCGATGTCGGCTCATCATCGTCGTGGATACGCGGCGAACCGATAATCCTGCGCGGCATCGCCACACCATTAATTGAGCATCACGCAGCCGATATACAACGCGCCGCTGACCTGTGCGAACACATCTTGGCGGGCGAGTCAGCAGAGACCGTCTTTGACGAACCTTATTATCAACAACGTTGGTCCGCCCACTTTGAGGCCCTTGGCACGAGCGTTAACCCAGCAGAAGAGCAAGAGCTTGAAACGCTCTTTTTTGACGGGGTGTCGCCCGAGCACGGCTCGATTGAAGACTTGTGGCTAAAAATATCATGGTTATCCTTTTTCGAAAGCGACCAATCCTTACGGTTTCGCTTTTCCTTTGGGGAAGACCACATCGAAGATGTGGCTGCGGACCCGCTGCGCCAGCACTACGCCGCACAACTCGCGCAAGTATTGTTCCCTGAGAGCGCTCTAATCACCGACAACCAAGCCTTGCTGGCCAAAATAGCTGAGAGCATCGACGCTAGCTCTACCACTAAAAAGCTACAGTTTGTCGAGCGCATCATTTATTTTAATGCACCAAACGGAGGCGCGTATTTGCACCACGACCTCGAGCGAGGCCACGCAGGGGTGGTGTATGTGCAAGCGAGTGGCCAAACATGCTGGATTGCACTACCACAAGAAGAGTTGCTGGATATGATCTGTGACTTTGTAGCGGCTTGCGCAAGCAACGATACATGGCCAACGGGTTTTAGCATGCAAGAAATACAGCAACTCGTGGCTTTGGCGGCTAAGCGCGAAGAATTGGCTCAAGCACTGCTAAGCTTTGCTCACGACGCGTTAATTCGTCTTATAAACGAGAGCCCTAGTTTTATTGAGCAACTGCACGAAGCCGGGCATGTTTATCAACTCAACACGGGCGATGCCATTCTATTGCCGCAACAAACCGCCCCCGCGGATGAGCCCCAAAATTGTTGTTGGCATAGTGTATTTTGCATTGGCGAGCAAATGGGCGAAGGCTTGTCGTTTGCCATTAGAGCAACGGATTAAGTGCCTACTGAACCGTCACGAACACCCCATTGTTTTGGTATGCGACTTCCTTCATCAAGGTCGCAAAACGATCGTCACCACCACTCGGACGAAACTCTATGCCGTGGATGCTGGCGATAGGGTCTCCCGTAACTTTATTGATATTGTGTCGTTTAACAACATCCAGCACTTGATCATAAGAAGGGCCATTAAAGTCGTCGCCCAACACATAAATCGACAAGCTGATATTACCTTTGGCGTACGTCGTTAAAGCCTTTTCTAAACCATCGGCGGGATTGCTGTCTGATGACGTAACCCAGCGTTGATACCGAGCAAACGCGTTGTCCCGCTTTATTTTGGAATCACGAATCCAGACACCGGCGGTATCATTCGATAAAAATCGCCCATCGTCGCTCATAATTTGAAACCCTTTTACACGTGGGTGTACCGACAACAGCGTGCGCAAGACCGCCGCCACTTTCACCTTTTGTGCATCCATACTGCCCGATTTGTCGATTACAAATACAATGTATTCGGCGCCCACGGGAATGCCGGCCACGTAGTCGCTCTGCATGGTACCCACACCACCGTCGGACTGCGCCGAGGCAACCGAACGTATTTGCTCCTGCGCTTCAGTTAGGGTGGAGCGTTGCGCCTGCGTGCTCGAATTAAGTTGGGCATTCTCCGACTGCAGTTTAGCCAGCTCGGCTTGCAGTGTGGCCGCACGATACTGCAAGGCTTGCACCGCATCATTGCGCTCTCCAGCCGAACTTTTAAGGGCTAGTGCTTCTTTCTTGAGTTCAATTTTTTCAACCAGAAGCTGCTGTATATCCACCGTTGGTACATTACTCACGCCGGTTTTAGCCAACAACAACATCATCACCATGGCCCCAAAGCCACAGGAGATTACGTCAAGGAAAGACATGCCAAACACTTCGGTTTCTTTACGTCGACTCGCCATGCTATTGCTCTTCGTCGCTGTTCATTTAGGGCCACGCTTTACTGGGGCTAAACAAAACGCCGCCTGTACGACGCGCCCAGGCGTAATAATAGGGAGCGGCTTTGGAATCGCCTTCTAGGTGTAACAGAAACACGTCAACTTGCAGGTCACGCGACCACGATTGCTGCGCCGCAACGAGCAAATTGGCTCGGCAGCGGCCGCTAACATACTCTGATTTAGCCTTACACCCGGCAACACCACCACGCCCCCCGATTTGCTGAGTAGGCAGACCATCGGTAATCACATACACATTAGTGGGCGGTGGCGACATGCGGTTCACATACTCTACGGCCGCACTCAAATTAGTACCTCCATTGGGAACCGCCGCAAGCACCGTGCTCTTTAATGCGGTCACAGCTTGCGTATCGGCTTTCCCGATATAGCCACCCGACAAACTTTTGGCTTGTTCAGAAAAAGCCACTAGGTCGAACTCGCTCGCGCTAGGTACTTGATCCACTATCCAGTTGGCAAGCCGTAGGGCTTGCCCCCACTTTTGCCCCTGTGCCAATGCCGTCGGCCCCGTGGCTTGCGCCACAATCACATCAATAATGCGCGCTTCAGACATCGATGCACTTATATCAAACAAAATAGCAATGCGCGAACCCTGTACCTTTATGCCCAGCAGTTGCCCCGGTAGTCCCGGCTCTGGCTTAGCGACTTCAGCCCCCTGCTTTTTCAGCGCTTCGTCGAGTTGCGCACTAATGGCGGCGTTTTGACTCGCCGTGTCGGAATGCTCAATTTCCAAATTAATATTGGCCAGCGTGGCATCGGCGGTAGCGCTGGCGAGTTCAGCTACTTCGGCCTGCACCGCAGACATGAGTTCTCCGGCCTGCGCATTTAATCGCGAATACTCTTGAATTTGGGTTTGCAATTCAGAAATCTGTTGCTCGAGTCCCTCGCCCGATGCCGAGCCCGATTTAAAATCAATGATAAAAAAAATCAAAATTGCCGCGCCGAGGCCACAGGACATGGCATCGATAAACGACATCGTCGAACCGGGCATGCTCTTGCGTTTACGCACGTGCCTAAACCCTCACACTTGTGCGCACTTCACCGAGCCTAAGCCTCTTGAGCATGGCTAACACGCTCAATCAGTTTTTCTTCGCAAAACACTTGAATGCGCTCGATATGCGAATCTTGCTTACTCTGTAAGTAGAACAACACCATCATTAAAAAAATGCTGATGACCAAGGCAACGAGCGTAGAGTTAAACGCGATACCCAGACTCTCGGTCATCGGACCAATATCACCGGCAACGGCGGAGTCCGCTTGCGCCATCGCTGCGCCAATTCCGCGCACCGTGCCCACAAAACCGATAGAGGGAACGGCCCAACATATGTACTTTAAGACGGCTAATTCATTATCGTTTTTAGCGGTTAAGCTTTCGATGGTTTGATCGATCGCGTCGGCGGCGTTCTGTACGTTTTGCGTAATAATTAAACGTCTAATGGCGGCACGCACCGTGCGTAATAGCGGTGTTTGTTTGTATCGCTCAGACGCGTCAAACTCTTTTAATGCCGACACCAGATCGCCGCGCTCGTTGCCAATACCATCGAGAAAGTCTTCGTGAAACAAGCCTTCGTCGGCCCGCATCGCGCGGTTAATAATGACTGCGTAATAAAGACCAATAAAGAGCAACATAAAGCAAATCTGCTGCTCCATATCTTTGACTAGAATGGCCCAATGGCGCGGCGCCACCGTACCATTTTCTTGCGCCACCGCTAACACATGGTCTGCACTGGGCCAAATAACCATTTGATACACCAGATGCACCAGCACGATGATGGCCGCAAAAACGAGAATATTACCGATATGTTGTTTCATATTAGATGTTTGCGGGAATATCCGCCGGTTGGTCTAATGATAGTTTTTGTGCACTCACCGCGAGGGCAAGCGCCAGCAATGCCGCGAGGATGAGAGAGTATTTCAGTTTTGATCGCATAATTGACTCCGTTTAGAACAGCGGCCTAGTACACATAACGAGCGACCCGAAAACCCGTGGTGCCGTTAGCCTCGCGAAACGCCAAGCGCATCGCTGCGCGCAACTCGGTCCAGCTTTGGGACAAGTAATTGGAGCCCTTAATGACATGCTCCCCCTGCATAGAACTTGGGCCCGCATAGTTGTTAAACGTTTGATTGGCGTCGGCGGGTGTTCGAGCATAGGTGTCGTGCACCCACTCGCTCACATTGCCAACCATGTCAAACAAGCCCGAACGTTCCGCCTTAAACGAGCCAATCGGGGCGAGCTCGGCGAAACCGTCGGAATAATCGGACAAAAACACACTCGCTTTACCTTTGGCGGATATATCTGCCAAGTTGCCGCTTTGCTCGGGAATCTGATACGCATTACCCCACACGAACACCGTGGGGGCGGGCTTGTTAGCCGCTTTAGCGAGCCACTCCCATTCGGCCTCGGTGGGCAAACGATATCCTGTAGCGCTTAAATCGGCGGCCACCACTCGATTATTACGCAGCGTATAAACACTCGGCAAACCTTCACGCTCGCTTAGCCAATTGCAGAAGCGGGCCGCGTCATCCCACGAAATATTTCTCGCCGGTAGTTTGCTGCTACTTTGTTGGCCCTTAAAGAGCGCATACGCAGCCTCGGTCACTTCATGCGTTGCAACATAAATGTGTCGATCAAACGTAACACGGCGCTGAATTTCGTGCGCTTGTTGGCCGCGTTCCGAGCGGGGCGCCCCCAGCATAAATTCGGTAGGTAAGAATCGCAGTAGGCTCATGCCAAGCGAATTATTGACTTTACTCGGACTCGTTTCTAGCGACGCTTGTTTGCGCGTGCGCAGAGTAAAGTCGGCCACCACCGTTTGCTCGGCTAGCACGGTGACATTCTGCTGCGCATCGAGATAACCGTCTCGCTTTAGCTCTAAGTTGTAGCTTACAGTGGGCAAAGAGAGCGTTATCGGCGTTTGGCCTTTAGCTACACCGTCAACAAACACAGCAGCTGTCACATTGGCGGTAATAGCTACTTTGCCAAAAGTTGGCTCAAGGCTAATCGCTACGCGGCGATCTTGCGGCAACACTTGTACAGACTTACTGGCATAGCCTGGCTTTTGGTACGTTAGTTCAACGTGCCCCACCGTTGGCACCGTAATCTCTTTGAGGTTGGAGTGCGGTCGACCATTAAGCTGTAATCGCCCATCAGGGGGTGACAAACTGAGCTGTACGCTATTCGTGCCTACTTGCAACTTGTAATTGCGCGTAACGACTGGCTTGAGTCCCGTAATCTCTATTTTCTCGTATTGGCTTTGGTACTCATCTTTGCTTAATTCGAGCGCATAGCGACCACCGCGCACCTCGATTGATAATGGCGTAACGCCTTTAACGGTTCCATCAATCTCAACGCTTGCACCGCTCGGAGTGGAATCTAGTTCAAGCCGCCCTTGCAGCAACGTTGGGCTTACTTCAAGCGTGCTGGGTTCCGCTTTTTGCAGTTCAACCTCAAGCTGCAAATCTTCGGTAAACAGAGAACTGAGCGTGAGCACATACCGCCCAGGGTTAAGCTCGGTTAACAAGCTCGGTGACGAACCCACCCAATCCCCGTCGACAAACCAATTCGGGGTTTCAAGCGGCACAGTGCTATGCACCTCTAACGCCACTGGGGCAAGTGGCATAAAGACGTCGAGGAATTTACCGCGCTTAGAAGAGTTCACGGCAACGGTCTGCGTGATGTAACCACGCGCCACGACCGACACCGTTGCTTGTGAATCAAACGAGACGATGCGATTAAAAAGACTAAAACCCCAACCTGACTCCATGTGCAATGAGTACCCCGCTGATGCGCCATCCTCAAACGTAACTCGAGTTTGTTTTGCCAGTACAATGATGGCTACGCAGATCGTCACCACTAAGGTCAGGCTAATACCAGCCGTCTGGATTAGACGTACGCGCCGGGCCCTCTGTTGCGCCAGTTCAGCGCGTTGATCAAAGGCCGGCGCCACAAGCCACCTCCACAGGTTGCACATCGCCGTCTAGCGGTACCAGCAAATCTGACACGCTTTCAAATCGCTTACTACACCGAGTAAAAATTTTGTACTCCCCTGGGTGTAGCTCGATAGTTTTGTCGCGTGTGGGTTGAATAAAACCGACTCGCTGAATTTCAATGGTCGCTTTTCCATCCGAAATAAACCGCACAGGCTTGGTCTGCCGCACCTTAGTCAAAACCGTATTCAACGCGGTCACCGATTGGCTGAGTCGTTGACTGGCGGTTAACCACGAAGCTGACTCATCCACCAGCGATTGCGCATAGGTCTGCACATTCGCGTCGGCAACGCGTAACGGCTGCGCTAATAAGCTCGCTTGCTTACGCAACAACTCGGCAATCGATCCAGCTTGTTCAGCGCCTTGTTGCGCTGTAGGGTGGTTCGCGGCAATGGCTAGCACGGCGCGAAAACTCTGCTCGGCTTCGCGCCATTCTTCACGCTCACGATGTGCTTGTGCCAATTGCAAATGACGCGCAATCGCAAGCTCTGCTTTAAGCGCATTGATGCGTGTTTGCAGCGCCTGTTGTTCGTCAACTCTGTGCGGATACCGACTAGCCTGCTCAAGCAAGCTTTGCGCTTGATTTGGATCTTTTTGCGCAAGGGCTGTGCGTGCTTGCGCGAGTAAGGCGTCTACGGCGTTAATCGCCACAAGCTCCTCTAAGCGCTGCATGCGTTGCGTCTGGGTAGTAGTTAAGGTGCTTATTTCGGCCAGTTTTCGCAATGCCTCAAGCTCTTGCTCGGGGCGATTTTCAGCCGCAAACCGCTGGATATTGGCATTGAGTTCCAACACCTGTGGTAGCACTGTTAATGCTTGTTCTATTTGCGTAATGGCCGGATGATCAGGCGCTACGCTTTGCAAGGCGCGCAAATACTGCTCCACGCCGGGCGCTGATCCCGCGGACATCGCTTGATCTATTTTTGCCAGTAGTTGTGTGGCATTGAGTGCTTGCTCATCGATTAGTGCTTGCGCTTGATCGATTGTAGTACCGATTAAACGGTGGGCTGCGTTGAAGTCCTCGCGCGCATACAGCTCGCTCGCCTGCTCCAGTTGTTTCTCGATAGCGGTTACCCGTGCAGCCGACCATGACAGGGCCGCGAGCGATTGCAGGGGTTCTCGGTAAGTATCTTGATAGTGCCCAAATAGAACCTCAAAATCTGCGCGCCCATCCCCGCTCGAGGCAGGCAACTCAGGCGCGGCGGTCATTGGCGCTGTAGTCAATATCTCTTCATTACTCGATGATGTTGGTAATAGCGTTTTACCGAGCCAAAAAAGGGTTGCCGCAAACACGGCAAATCCTAAGAGAGCCAATAGGCCAAACAGCCACAGTCTGAGTTGCTTACGCGACCGTTGTTGTTGTTCTAACTCTTTTGCTGCTACCGCCGTTAAACGCTCTTGCATACTCAATAGGATAGCGGCGATTAGAGATTGACGTCAGGGGTAGCTGTCGCGAGATAGTATTCCCGCAATACGGCACGCCAAGTGGCCGCCTGTTCCTCAGCGGTACCCGTTAACTCTACAACCTCGTCTTCGAGTTGCATATTTTTGCTCGCGAGCTCGATATTTAACTGCGATCCTAACTCATTGAGCGCGTTGCGATTTTGCCGCGCTTCGGCACGATCACTAAAACTATCGAAAACGGCGGCCGCGCCCCCCAGAATTAGTGCCGTGGAACCCACTTCCGTAGTGGTACTGTCAGAGTCATTATTGGCCGCGATGACCGCCCCAGCGACGGCAGCTAGTGTACCAAAGATGGCTTTAGTGGCAGCTTTAGCACTGGCTTCGCGCTGTTCTTTAGATAACTCAAACGCTTGTTTCTGCCAGACTAGGTAGGGCTCATCCAATTTGTTCACGTAGCCGGCGTAATCGTCCTGTAATTGATCAATAAACATTTGATCTTTGATGCGCACGGCCTCCAAATTCTTAATCATGGGATCGTCTCGCGAGGGGGCATAAGCTAGGCTCACAATGCCGGCGCGTGACACCTTCAGGTATTTAGAAAAATAGTCTGCCGACATGCTCTCGCCAAAGCGTACGGTTTCGAGCACATCTAAATTAGCGCGGTCCTGCGGTTTGATCTTAGCTTGCATTTGCGCAATTTCAGCTGCGATGGCATCAAAAAACGGCACATAGAAATCCTTACCTTGCTGGCGAGGATCTTTTACATCGTACTCCTTAACGCGATTTTTAAAGGTTTTTTGCATGCGCGTGCGGCCGCTGATATCCACCACTGTAATCTGTAAATCGATGTCTTCGCCGTTCGACTTTAGAATCTTACCCATGACGTACAATCCAGCGGTCGCATTCGTATCGGGATACACGCGCACTCCATCAAAACGAGCGGTTTTATCCAACGAAACCTTCATTAGATGCGCAAAGCGATTCGCTTCCGCATAGCGCAGCTCTGGCCAAATTCCCAACTTCTCATAGTCGTCAGAGTCCTCGGGTAAATTGGGGTCCATTATGGGTACGATGACACTTAATTTTTGCAAGCCGTCGCCCACCAACTGGTTTGGCGCGTCTTGTGCAGTAGCCACTTTGCTCGACTGTGGACCAACCCGATACGGCCCATTGTTGCCCGTTTGCGTGGTCGCGCACGCGGTTAAAAAGAGCAATACGGTCAAGAGGCTTATCTGTTTATACATACTGAGTTCCAATAGTTAGGATTTAATTCGTGCCGAGAACAGAGTGTAGAGCTCACTTTAACGCATCTAAGCGCTCTTGCAGCTTTTTCTTAAGCTCCGGATCATCCGTTGCCGCAATCTTCGCTTTGAGTTGCTGACGTAGACGTTCTTTGTTGTCGGCCGTTTCGTATTCTGCTCGCGGCGCACCAATGCCCGTGCCGGTTACGGTTGGATCTTCCTGTGCTGAGTTAGCGTGCGCTGTATCAGCGTTATCGGATTGGTTTGCCGTAGCCTTAGGCAAAGATCGATAGGTACCTTTAGGAACGCTGGAAGCGATTGACGTTTCGCCATCGGCGAGCGCGTTGGAGCTAGCTGATTGGGTGCTAGTTGATTGACTGGGCGATGGATTGGGAGGCGCGCCTGCGTCTTCACCGGCGGCGCCCTTGCCCGACCCAGCGTTATCAGCACCGTCCTGATCACTGCCACCGCCACCGCCCTGACTATCGGCACCGCCACCGCCGTCACCATTCCCGCCTGAACTCTGCGCCAAGCAATGCTCTGATTGATTCACCAACTGCTCAATCTCCTGCTCGCGCAAGGCAATCAGTTCTTGCTCGGTTAGTGGTTCGTCGCTAGCGCGCTCGCTGCGTTGCATCCAGCCACACTCTTCAAACTCATTTTGCGCGACCGCTACGTCTTGCGCCAGCGCTACACTGCACAGCAAGACACCACTCAACCCAACCCACATCGCAGTGGTTGTCAGCGCAAACTTTGTTCTTAAAACTTTTGTGTTCATAGAAAGCGACCCTCAGTACCGAAACTCCACAACCCCAGAAAATGTAACATTACTAGAACGGATTGCGGCCACATTAAATTGCGTTTAACACAGTTTAACACCCGTGTATTTGACCGCAGACCAGCTTAACCAAAGCTGAACGCTGCTCAATATGGCCAGAGTTTGATCGGGAGGTAATGGATTCCCACCTGCGTGGGAATGACTTAGACGCCGGATAAATGCGTCAGCGCGATTACGCGAGGCATTTGCGCTGCGCAACGGATGTGTTTCTGGCGCAAATCCTAACGTTGCTTGAGCTTAACGAGGCCGTTAACGATAAGGGTTAACGATAACCAATAGGTCAACAAAACAATGGGGTGAAAGATCGCTGCGGAAGAGACAAAACGGTTGTAGGCTAACACACCGTCAGAAACGAGAAACAGTAAAGCGCCGAACATAATCAACCGACTACCGATTTGACCAAAGCGCTTATGTACACTAATGCCCCACACAGCCATCAACGAGATGACCGTCACATAAGCAGCCACTGGCAGGGCCATACCGGCTAGACCAGCGGATATATAAATAAAGTAGCCAGAGGTTGCAGTAAATACCAGAATCAAGCCAACCCAACTGATCGATCCGCCCGCCAAGCGCGCAAACAACACAATGAACAGTAGATGGCCGAGCAAGAAACTGCTTAGTCCGAGCAAAAAGCGCTCATCAAACAACAAGGCAATGTCTCCGCCTATACACAACACCAAGGCAGCAAGCGCCAGACCGAAATCCAAGCCGTTGAAGCCTTGCGCAAAACGCGTAAAAAACAGCAATATTAGTAAGGTCGTTGCGGCCTTGGCATATCCAAAATAGGGCGCTACATCAAACCATGCCAAGCCAATCGCCAGTGCTGCAGCGCAGGCAATTAAACCATTATGAAAACGGGCGTGAGCAGACATCGGCATAGTTTCGTTATGGCTTGAGTTGGGTTTGGCTTAAGTCTAACTTAGACCAGCAATTTAAGAGAACTCCATCGCACCATCGCGAACGGGAGAGAACTTAAGGCTTAACTTGTCAAAAATATAATTTTGGTACAGTTTCCAAGGGGCGCGCGAACCTTGTTGAGGAAAACGGTGCGCGGCACGTTTTATATAGCCTGAATCAAGATCTAGCAGCGGTGTCGCTTGAATGTCATTAGAGACCCGAGGCACACAATAACGGTGTCCGTTGGCTTGCATATAATTGATCAATCGACACGCATACTTGTTCGTTAAATCCACTTTTAAAGTCCAAGAAGCATTGGTATAGCCCACACTCGCGAACATATTGGGCGTATCGTTGCACATAAACCCTTTGTAGATAAATACTTCGTTGGGCTGATTCACCTTGCCGTCCACCACCACATCCATACCACCTAAGAACAGCATATCTAAGCCCGTGGCCGTAACAATAATATCAGCCGCTAACCTTTCACCCGATTGGAGCAAAATTCCGTCGGCGGTAAAGCGCTCGATATGATCCGTTACCACACTCGCTTTATCGGCCTTTATCGCCTCAAAAAAATCCGCATCGGGGCACAAACAAACGCGTTGATCCCACGGATTATAGTCGGGTGTGAAATGCTTGGGGTCAAACTTGTCGCCAAGCATTTTTTCAATTTCGCTGACTATCCGCTGCTTAGCGCGCGCCGGAAAGGCTTTGCAATAGGCGTATAAAAACATGCCGCTTAAGATAAACCACCAGCGTGCAGCCCAATCGCCAAACCAATGCGACAGCCGATTGGCCATGGCATCTTCGGCCGGTTTACTACCCATATAAGTGGGCGAACGCTGCAACATGGTTACATGGGCCGCTTGTTCAGCCATGGCCGGAACCATGGTAACCGCGGTTGCGCCACTACCAATAATCACAACGTTTTTACTGGCGTAGTTGGCGTTCGCAGGCCAAAATTGCGGATGCAGAATTTCGCCTTTAAACGCATCCTGATCCTTAAACTCGGGGGCATGAGCCTGATCGTAGTTGTAATACCCAACGCACATAAACACGAAGCGGCAAGTAAATACGCGGGGCCCACTGCCGTCAGTGGCGTTCGTAGTAACCGTCCACAGAGCCGTCTCTGAATCCCATTCGCAGCGCTGACTATGCAGACCAAACTCGATGTGTTGGCGAATATCAAACTCGTCTGCGGTTTCTTCTAAGTAGTCTAGAATTTTTTCTTTCTTGGCAATCGCCGCCTTGTCACGCCATGGCTTAAAGGCATAGCCAAAAGTGTACATGTCCGAATCAGAGCGAATACCGGGATAATTAAATAAATCCCACGTACCCCCGATATTGGCGCGACGTTCGATGATTTTATAGGTCTTAGTCGGGCATTCGGTACTAAAGTGATACGCGGCCGACAGGCCAGATATGCCCGCACCAATGATGAGGGCGTCGTAATGCTCTGGATTCATATAGATTACTCGTGCAGGAATAGGCTCAGCGGCCACGCTACCTTGGGGTTACAGCCGCTCGGCTACACTTCTTGAAAGTAGGGGCTCAGTTTGGTTTTCCACTCATCAATCAGTGCCGAGTCGTCGTGTTGCCACGGGTGAAACTTACGACGCAGGAACATTAAATAAACGGAGAACACTGAACTGATCATGCCTGACTTGCCAAACAAGTGCTTGACCATGCCCCATCGGTCAGACCACGTCACTTTAGCGCCATTTTGCTTGAGCAAATAACGCGTAATTAACGTCATTTGGAATGGAAATTCCACGAAACAAAACCACGCATAATGCCGCTTGAGCGAGGCCATATCGCCCTCACAAGTCTGGTACACGTCAAACGCTACTGACTTATGCTCTATTTCTTCAATTGCGTGCCACAGCATGGCATTGCGAAACGACTCAGGGGCATGATCTAACACATGCGGATGCGTTAGCGCGTAGTGGGCAAACGTTGCCGTAACGTGTTCGGCGGACACCGTACGCATTAGGCGCTTTTTATGCGACCATTGCTCGATGCGCTCAGACAGTTTGGTTTGCATAATGGCTTCGACGCTGGCAGTGTTGAAACCCATCGCATCAAATTGCTTATTCATTTTTTTATGCTGTAAAGAATGATGTGCCTCTTGCGCGGCAAAATTGACCACCTCTTCTTTAAGCTTAGGGTCTTTGACCTGACTTTCGTAATTTTTAACCGACTTGATAAATTCCGCTTCGCCCAATGGAAACGTAGACGACAAGCCCACCCACAACGCACTGATGATGGGGTTATTGCCATAAAACACGGGCTGATCAATATCTTTATAGTCAAACCGCACAATCCGCTTAATGATGGGTAGACGCGATTGCGAGTCTTGCACTGTTAGATTGGTTTTAGCGTTCATTTAATACCTTCCTGAGCGATGCGTACGAATTCGAATTAAACCAAACACAAGGTGTTATTTACTCAGCAGATACACGCGTTGGGCTAAAACAAAACTGGCTACTGTTAAACCAGAGCTTCTATGCTCGGGAATACCTAGGCCGATTACTTTACTAAACGCTTATATTGTTGCTGATACTTTGTGTTTACAAGAGTTTGTGTTTACAATGCTGTAAACAAAGTAATGCTACGGTTTATCAATAAGTGTGTCAATACGCGCACGTTAAGATTAACTAAACTGTCGCAATCGGCGCAAAGTAACAAGCTGTGCGAGACCATTAAGTAGATACCGACTAAAGCCTTTCAATCCGACTATGGCAAAAAAGAACCATGGCTCTCCTGAAGCCGCGCGTGCTGCGATACTAGACGCCGCCGAAGCAATCGTAGTAGAAGTGGGCCCAGCGGGGCTACGCATTAGTGCTGTGGCTCGCCGTGCGCGTATGGCGCACCCGAACATCATTCACCATTTTGGTTCACGCGAAGGCTTGCTTAACGCGTTGGCCGACCGCGTGGGCGAGCGCGCCACGCAACGAATCACGCAAGCGATATCAAAGGCGCTCAGCGCTGACTCAGATGAACTCGTCAATGCCATGGCCAAAGTATTGGATACCGCGTATCAAGGCGATGAAGGCCGCGCCGCAGTATGGCTGCACTTAAGTGGGGCCGAAAGTTCACTCAAAGACAATATGGATAAAATTGTCGATCTGTCGCACCAATTACGCAAAACCATTGAGCCCACCGTGCAGCGCGAAAACACCAGTCGCATCGTCTTGTTGGTAACACTTGCCCTAGTCGGCGAAGTCGTATCTGGTGATGCCATAAAGGCAGCGCTCGGCTTTAATCAGGGCGAGCCGAATAACAGAGCGCAATTCAGACGATGGTTGGCCGAACTCCTGCTTAAATTATCCGATTCGGAGTTGCCCGCCAGCACCGAGCAAGGTCCAACTTAGCCAAGGCGGCACCATGCCTTGATTTACAAGCACTCTCGCCGCACAGTCAACCTCGTGCCCCGCGCGTATCCAGTCCATCTCAACATAACACCACACATAGGAAACTATATGAGCCAATTCACTGATCGAGTTTGCGTTGTAACAGGCGCGGGGTCCGGTATCGGGCGTGAGCTTGCCCTGCAACTGCACGCGCACGGAGCGAAACTCGCGCTGGCAGATATACAGGCAGACAATTTAGTCGCGACCGCCGACTTAATCACTGCACAAGGCGGTGCGCCGTTTATAAAAACCTTAGACGTTGCTGACCAAGCGGCCGTGTTTGCGTTTGCCGATGACGTACATCAACACTTTGGCGCAGTGCATGTAGTTATCAATAATGCGGGAGTCGCGCTAGGATCGGGGCCCTTGTGGGACACCGAGATTGAAGATTTTAAGTGGCTTATGAACATCAATTTTTACGGCGTGCTCTACGGTACCAAAGCCTTTTTACCTATACTGAGACAACAGGATTGGGGGCACATTGTTAATGTGTCAAGCTTGTTCGGTTTAGTAGGCGTGCCCGACCAAACGGCCTATAACGCCAGCAAATTTGCAGTGCGCGGCTTAACCGAAGCGTTGCGTCACGAGCTAAAGCGGGAAGCGAGTACGGTCAGTTGCACCAGTGTTCACCCCGGTGGAATTAAAACCAATATTGCGCGCAATGCCCGCGTTGCGAATCCAGTGCTGAGTGAAGAACAAGCGCGCCTTGCGCACCAAACGGCGGTAAGCGAGTTCGATAAGCTGGCGCGAACCACGGCCGAAAGCGCAGCGGCGCAAATACTCTCGGCGGTGGAGAAAGACAAAATGCGTTTACTCATTGGCTTAGATGCCAAGCTACTGGATTGGATACAACGACTACTGCCCACCCGCTACGCCGCCATAATGGCCAGAATGATGGTGCAGCGTACGCAGTAACTTCCAGCAGAGTAGTAGTTGATCGTTGCGCGCCGACCGTAACGGTTAGCGAGCTCTAAGCAACCATTGCTTGAACTCAAATTCGCAGGGCTAATTAGACACTGCACCCTACTTTAACTCCGTGGTCTCTCTAGGGGCTAATCCCCATACCACGGAGTTCGTGTGATCCGAGCGATCCCAGCTACCCGGTCGCTAGTTCGCTAAGTTGGCTATAACCAAAATCGCGGCCAGCACACCAAAGACAATTTGACTCTTTTTTTCGGGCAACGCATGCACATGCAAACTGGCCGTGTACATCAAAAAGCATCCCCACAAAGGTGAGGCAAGCTCGCCCAATGCTGGGATGATGGAGATTGCACCAACCACGGGCAGTACAGCGGTAGAAAACGCAAAACAACGCACAGCGACTTCGAAGTCTTTGGTGCCGCCCATTAGTTTCCAAATAATGAACAAAATGCCGCCCATGATAAAGCATGCAATGACCACTGCGATTGGATAGACGATTAACATCATAACCGCCCCGAGCCCCATGGCACCGACTGGGCCAAGACCCACTACCGCAAGCGCAAACACTACCGCAGCCGCTACCAGCGCCATGATCGCGGCAAAAATTAGTGGAGCTTGAAAGCCTCCTGTTTGCGGCATAGCCTTATAAAAGCCCACTGGATCAGTAATCACTTGCGTGGCGATTGCCATGGTTTTATCTACATCTACAGACACACTACTCATAAATTTCTCCTCTTGGTTTACCGAACAAACAAACTCAGACTCACTCGAAAGAGCCTATAGGGTTACGCATAAGCATACACCATCGCCTCACTCGGGCACTGAACTCACCGCCAACTTGTGCAAGACATCCAGCGCCCGCAACGCATCGGGCTTGGGTACAAACAGATGGTCATGATGACGGGCAGCGACGATATTAGCACTTATATTTTGCTGCGCTAAGGCTACCGCAACGGCGGCCGTCAAACCGACCGCGTGCAGACTCGAATGCACGGTTAGCGTAATGCGCGCAAATAGATCATCAACCGTAATACCATGCGCCTTAGCGATACTGCGTTCTAATATCAAACTCCACCCTTCTTCTTCCTTAAACGTCGCCAGTGCCGTCTCGTGCAACGCTGCAGAGCTCGCGACGGTACAAAAGACATAGTCAGCAACATCCAATTTGGGTTGCAAATTTGCCAACAACGTAGGCAAATCAGTTTCAGCGAAAGCGCTCATCGAATAGCGCCAAAGCGAAAGCAGTCTTGCGTGTGATCAATCACCATGCCACTCGCCTGCATAAAGGCATAGCAAATGGTCGAACCCACAAATTTGAACCCGTGGCTTTTTAGAGCTTTACTCATAGCGTCAGATGCGGGCGTGTTGGCCGGTAATTCTGACAACGTTCGCGGAGCATGAACTTGTGGTTTGCCATCCACAAACTGCCACAAAAATTCGCTAAACGTGGGGCCCTCGCCGCGCGCTGCGCGGGCCTGCATCGCTACATACTGTTGGGCATTGACAATAAACGCATTCACTTTGAGCTTGTTGCGGATAATCCCAGGGTCCGACAACAGAGCGGCGCGCTTCTCGGGCGTATACGCGGCCATTTTGATCGGATCAAAGGCATCGAAAACCGCACGATAATGCGCACGCTTTCGCAACACCGTGATCCAACTTAACCCAGCTTGCGCCCCTTCCAAATTTAAGAGCTCGAACAGACGCTGGTCATCGTACTCAGGCACGCCCCACTCGGTATCGTGGTAGTCCATATATACAGGGTCATTGGAACACCAACTGCAGCGCACTAAGGTCATCGCGTTTCTCCACGCAATGCCACTACTTTTTCATACATGCTTAAGCGCGTGGCTTGGTCAGCGGGCACGAGTTCACCGCTGACCACTGTAATGCGACGCATCCAATTTCTTGGGAAACCTTGCATCGCTTCGCCTTTGTGCCGCGAAAACCAACTCCCCCACACGCCACGCAGGGCGATTGGAATAACGGGCACGGGCGTGCGTTTTATGATTTGGTCGATGCCAGGTTGAAATTTAGCAATCTCGCCATCGCGGGTAATGCCACCCTCTGGGAAAAGCACGACTAGACGACCTTTTTGCAAACAGTCAGCAATCTCGTCAAAGGCCTTGGTGTACACCCGCTCGTCCGCTCGTTTGGTGTTAATGGGAATTGACTTCATGCCTCGAAACAGCCAATTAATCACAGGCAATCGATAAATGGGTTCGTACATTACATAGCGCGCCGGACGCGGCAATAGACCATGTAGAATCACGGGGTCAACGTAACTTACGTGATTGCAAACAATCAATGCCCCGCCTTCTTCGGGCACATTGTGCAGATCGACTTTTTCAATACGATATACGCTGTGAATTAATACCCAAGCAATCAGTCGCAAGACGAATTCGGGCACGAGCCACATAATGTACAGTATAACAATTGCAGTGAGCACCGCGGTGACCTTAAAAATATCCAGTACGTCAAAGCCCAATAGCAGCATCACGGCGGCCATGATGCCCGCCGAAACCATAAAAATGGCATTGATAATATTGTTCGCTGCAATCACTCGCGAACGATCAGCTTGCTCGGTTCGGATTTGCACAAACGCGTAAAGCGGCACAATAAACAAGCCGGCGCTGATCGCGATCATCACCATATTAAAAATAACCGCCCCAATGCCGGGCGTTACCGCCAACTCAGCTAAGGTGCGCAGCTCTTGCGCGGGCGGCAATGCCGTTTCACCGAGCATCCACGTAAAGACGGCCATGCCCACGGCGCCAATGGGCATTAGGCCTATCTCTACTCGCCCAGCCGATAACAAAGAACACAGTAAAGAGCCAACCCCGATGCCCACCGAAAATGTCGCCAATAGCAACGTGGCAACTTGATCATCACCTTGTAAGACAGTTTGCGCAAACGCTGGAAATTGCGACAAAATGACCGAGCCCAAAAACCAAAACCAAGAAATGGCTAATATGGACAAAAACACCATACGATCTCGATAGGCAATCTTCAGAACACCTTTGGTGCTGCTCCAAAACCGCAGCGATATTTGCAGATCGGGCGATGCCACTTGTGCACTGGGTATCTGCCGACTCGCCATCCAACCCACCCCCGCTACAAACAATACGGTAAACATCAAGATGGGTTCATTGGCTGCATCTCCTGCTAAAAACCCACCCAGCACGGTACCCAGTAAGATGGCTATAAACGTAGCGGCCTCAACATAGCCATTCGCCTGCAGTATGCGAGCGCGCTCGATATGCTGGGGCAAAATACTGTATTTAATGGGGCCAAAAAACGCCGATTGAGCGCCCATTAAAAACAAAATAAACAACATCATTGGCACCGATGCGAGCACAATGGCAATACAGCCCAGCACCATAATGCCAATTTCGGCTAATTTGATTCTTTGAATAAGCCAAGCTTTTTCGTATTTATCGGCGAGTTGTCCGGCCACCGCCCCGAACAAGAAGAACGGTAGAATAAAGAGCACCGCTGCGATATTAACCAACACCCCCTGATTCTCACTCACCAATCGATAAGTGATCATGATCATCAGAGCGCTCTTGTATATATTGTCGTTAAACGCGCCTAGAAACTGGGTACAAAAATAAGGTAAAAAGCGACGTTGCGTGAGCAAGTTGTTACGCATACTAATAGTACCTAATAGGTGAGATGAAACCACTAGCAGCTAAAATACCATTTAAGCAGATTGATTAGTAGAGAGTCCCGATGCACGTGACAACACTTCGAGGAACATAATTGAATACCGTTGATTGCCTTATCGTAGGTCAAGGCCTGGCAGGCTCGCTGCTGGCAATGCGTTTATTGCACGAAGGCATTTCGCTCGCCGTAGTCGACAACCAGCATCACGCGGCCGCTTCACGCGTGGCAGCGGGGCTTATAAATCCCATCACCGGTCACCGTCTCAATATCACTGAAGGGTTTAAACAGTTCGCCACAGTGGCTGAGCAAGAATATCGCAGAATAGAGACTTTGCTCGCGCCAATGCGGCCACTCTATGTACCCATCAGTCAGCATCGCTTAATTAAAAATCCTGGCCAAGCCGACTATCTGGCTCGTCGTTTAAACGAGGTGCTCTATGCGGATTATCTCGACACTGAAACAAAGTCTTTTGACGCGCCGATGCAGATTATTGACCGCGGCTACGGCATCGTTGCGATAAAGCAAACGGCCGTGGTAAACACAAATGCGGTACTGGATGCCGTTGCTTTGCATTTGTTAGAGCACGCATTGGTTCTGCGAGAAAAGTTTGCGTACGCGCAACTTAAAAGTGCAGCCGACGGACTGCATTACCGCGATATTCGTGCCCGTCGAGTGATATTTTGTGAGGGGTATCAGGCGATCTACAATCCGTGGTTGTGTGAGCTTCCTTTTAAGCTGGCGCAGGGTGATGTGCTTACTGTGGCGCTGCAATCTTCTACAGCCCAGCAGACTCGCGAGCGGTCTGCACCCCATCTTGCCAATTGGGGCAACTGGTTATTACAGGAAACTGACTCGCTGACCGCCAAGCTGGGTTCAAGCTACCATTGGATTGACCCCCGTGAGAAAGCTGGCGCAGACACACTGAGCCTAGTCCCACAAGCGACTGCAGCCAAAAAATTGCTTGATAACGCACGCGACAATCTAGCTGAGACGGTGACACTGGTAGATCACGCCGTGGGCATACGACCTACAACCAAATACAGAATACCGTTTATCGGCAAACTGTCCAATTTATCCAATGCCTACTGCTTTAACGGGTTTGGCAGCAAAGGCTGCTTACTCATTCCTTACTATGCAAATCAGTTGAGTAACCACCTGCTCAAAAATCAACCACTCGATTCGCAACTGAGCCAATGGCTATAAGCAGCAAAAACCATCGACCGCAATGACATTAACGCAACAGGCTCACCACTTAATTACGGAACACTTCGAAATTGCATCAAATGCAGCACCAAGGCTGGCCTTAGCGGTGGACGCAACCTGCGGAAATGGCCACGACACACTTTTTTTACTCAACTGCGGATTCGCCCATGTCTTGGCGTTTGATGTACAGGCCAGCGCAATCGCCATTACTCAACAACGATGTAAAGACGCGCTCAGTGCCGCGCAAGAACTGACGCTCGTTCATGCGAGCCACAGCGAACTAGCCCAGCACATAGATCTACTCTCAACAAATCCTTCTGGGCCGGACCCTACGGCGCGCGCAAAACTCGACTGTGTGATGTTTAACCTAGGCTATCTACCCAACGCCAACAAAGCCATTACAACGCGCACCGAATCCACGCTACAAGCACTTGAACAAGCCTGCTGCGCCTTGTCCGCAGGGGGCTTGATTACCATTATTTGTTATCCGGGTCATGCCAACGGTGCACGCGAAACGCAAGCGATTAGCGACTACCTGGCGCGCTTGGGAAACACACAACCGTTTGCAATGATCCGTTACAATTCCGCCCAAGCAAGCGCCACTACACCCATCCTGTTTGCGCTCCGCAAACAATAATTCGGCGCATCACACGGCAAACCTTAACCTCTCATGTGACATGAATAACTCAGACTGGCCGCAACGCATTGTTTGCTTAACAGAAGAAACCACCGAGCTGTTATACAGCTTGGGCGAAGAACATCGCATCGTCGGGATCTCTGGTTTCACGGTCCGACCCGCTCGCGCACGCAAAGAAAAACCCAAGGTGAGCGCTTTCATCAGCGCCAAAATAGACAAAATACTCGAACTAAAGCCCGATCTCGTGCTCGGATTTTCAGATCTACAAGCTGACATCGCAGCCGAACTGATCAAGCATGGTGTGGAAGTGTATGTGTTTAATCAACGCTCGCTGAACGACATTTTTAGAATGATGCGAACGCTCGGGCGCTTAATCAACGCGGCCGAGCAAACCGAACGCTTTGTACAGCCTCTCGAAGCAAACCTGCAGCGCATTCGCAACAAAGCGGCCGGTTATCCCGTAAAGCCAAAAGTCTATTTTGAGGAATGGTTCAACCCTATCATTAGCGGGATCGGTTGGGTGAGCGAAATTATTGAAGCGTGTGGTGGCGAAGACTGTTTTGCTGAAAACGCGCAACACCAAGGTGGCGCTCAGCGAATTGTAGCCGACCCGCTAGAAGTGGTCGCGCGCCAACCCGATATCATTTTAGGGTCATGGTGTGGTCGGCGCTTTCATCCGCATACAGTCGGCGAGCGACCCGGTTGGGAAAATCTACCCGCAGTGGCGCATAACGACATCCACGAAATTAAATCGTCGATTATTTTGCAGCCAGGGCCTGCTGCGCTCAGTGATGGTTTGAACGCCATTGACACCATCATTAGCGATTGGGTGGCTAAGCGCTCTTCTATCGAACACTAAGCCGAGATTCAGATCAATCCGAACACTCCCACAACGAGTTTGTTTGCAAGACAAAGCGGCTCTTACAGACCACGACCTTGTGCCACAAGATGGGCTCCAATCAAGCCACTCGCATCACCAAGAGCAGGCGGAACAAGCATTGTACTGAGCGCCCCAACTTTCTCGCTTAGGGGTAAATAGCCCGCGAGGCGAGCCTCTACCTCGACCTGTATTTTTTCCAACAGACCCGTGCTATGCATCACCCCGCCCCCCAGCACGATACGTTTGGTGGCCAAGATAGTTATAAGGTTCACGCACATATCAGCGATATTTCGTGACACTTCATGCCAGATCGGGTGATCGCTAGGCAAGGTATGAGCGGGCGCACCAGCTCGAGCGGCGATGGCGGGGCCAGATACGAGCCCCTCAACACAATTGCCATGAAACGGACAAATGCCAGCCACGCCTCTCGCAGGAATCCGCATGTGACCCAGCTCGGGATGCAAAAACCCATTAACGAGTCTACCGTTAGTCAACATTCCACCGCCGACTCCGGTGCCGATAGTGATATAGACGGCATCATCCAGGCCCTGTAATGCGCCGAAGGTATGCTCGGCCAACAACGCACCGTTGACATCAGTGGTGACGTGAATCGGCATCGCAAAGGCCTCACCGAGTTTTTTCCTAAGCGCAAAGCCCGACCAACCCGCTTTGGGGGTTTTGAGAAATGTGCCGTATTGATTAGATGTTTGATTAATGTCGATGGGGCCGAATGAAGCAATGCCAAGGCCGGTCATGCTGCCAAATTGAGATTCACATCCTTGAAAAAATTGAATAATGCTGGCGATATTTTCGTCTGGCGTAGTCGTGTCTATGCGCACCGTTTGCAACAGGTGCTCGGCGTTCACCCCAATGCCACACACAATCTTAGTGCCACCGAGTTCGATAGCACCATAGAGTTTTTTGCTTAGCGCGATATCTACTGACATGACTTATATGGCTAACTGAATGTCGAATGTGGGGGATATGCACAATGGCGACTCGCTTGCTTCGGTGTAGGGTGCAATACAACGTAACGTTCCCGCTGCAAAATCCGCGTTTAGGATACTCATCCCAAACATATACTGATCTTCTAAACCTAACGAGCTACCGTCCTTAAAGTGAAATCGCCAAGGACCCGCGAGCGCATCCGCTTCGTACAATCTGATTTGCTTATCAACCTCGGCATCTGATTGCCCCTCATACTGGCGATTACAGGTCGCCACGATCAAATAGAACTTCTCTCTGACGGGGTCATACAACACCTTAGGCAGTTCTAGTTGCGTAAATAGCGCTGCATCAGGCACCGTGATCGGTGGTTCAAGCGAATCGATAGCAAAGCCACTTGCGTCCTCGCGCAAAATGGCATGGCCGATCACAGGCGTACTCCGAGCACTTTTGGCACACCAAAACATGTGCAGTGTGTTTTTCTGAACCAAAACATAGGGGTCCCGCCAAGCCATGATTGGTCCCCCATCTTCACCGTCTTGGTGTCCTAGTTGCTCGCGCTCGCCTAAGAAGTACCCTTTTTGCGTGATGGTCGACCATTCTTGAAAAGGACACGAAATGAGGCCAATACTATCTGGCTCAATATGGTGTCCATCCAAACTAATCGCCGTGCCCATAGACTGCATAAACACTCGCGGGCAAGGATGATCCGCCAATCCAGTGAATGCAACTAACTTACGCCCATCCGCCAACACAGTTACAGAGCCACTCCAAATCGTCTTAGCGTCAAAGCTCTGCGCGCCTGGGCGCGGCTCTTGGAAAACACCGAGGTCGAGCCACGTAAGGCCATCATCGGTCGACACAAAATGACGTACATGAAACGGAACGTCGTTACGCTCGCTCGCAGCGAGCGGCGCTCCCCCCTCCCGAGTGCGACTCACGGCTAAGCAGTAAAGGTGCAGTTCGCCTCTTTGTTCGTACGTCCATGAGTCCCACAAATATAGTTCGGGGTGAGCGATACCATCTCTAAAACGCGCGCCCTTAAGCACTTTAAAAGTCGGTTTCATGAGATTGACGTTGCGTTGTATTCACTGCGCTCGAGGGCCTGAATTCTCAGGTCAGTGGGATTGCGTAAGTAGTTATAGACAAACCCACCAAACAGAAGACTGGCAAATAAGGTAGCAACAGCAAATCCATAGATAGCGTCACCTCCGTTTGCATCACTTACCACTCCCATGATCAATGGTCCACAGGCTGCGCCAAGCGCGGTAAAAAAGAGAATCACTCCTGCAGCGGCACCATGCTGGCGTTTAGGAAAACAGCTAATCCCTTTAGAGTTAATGGTTGGGTAAATTACCGACATGAAAAGACCCGACAAGGGTAGAAGGTAGACCGCAACCTCTCGTCCAAACCAGATGCTTGCGAAAAAGCAGGCGGCAATGGCTCCACTAAACAGCACCATAATGAGCGCCCAATTAAAATACTGCATTATCCAAATTCCCAAAAAGCGGCCGGCGGCGCGCAGTACGAAGAATAGGGTTAAGGCATAGGTGGCAAGTAGCACCGCATTGCCTTCATATCCCAAAAGATAAGTCGGCATCCACACGTAAATGGCGCTCTCGGTTGCTACATAAAGAAACGCCGCAAGCGAAAAACCGAGCGCGAAGCGATCCTTGGTCATGCGCAACGTTCGTGCAATATTTATCGGCTGCTCGCCCCTGTTCATCGTTTCAGGATATTTAACGAGCGACGCAACAACAATCAACACTACGCATAAGCATCCCGCAAATACGTAGAGCCATTTCCACTCTAAGCCCTGGCTCAGCAAGTAAGTGACCAACAAAGGACCGAGTATCGCGCCAACCCCAAAAAACGCTTCAACACCGTTCATCGTGGCGGTGTGTTGCGTAGTCGACGTTGAGATATCGCCAATCAACGCTAAGGCGGCCGTTTTAAACACGCCGATGGCAAGGCCCGCAAGCATCATCAACGACAAGAAAAATCCAAAACTATTACCAACAATAAAAAGAAATGAATTAGTCGCAAATAGCGCGAG
>CAYOXK010000002.1:0-13204 GCA_964407915.1 uncultured Gammaproteobacteria bacterium | reverse complement strand
GCGCGAGACCATGTATTGCCCGTTATTACGACCGACTTGCTAGAAGGAATATCGCAGCGTAGCCGACGTGGTGCGTCCGTTAATGGGACGAATACGAACGAAATCACCAGCCACTGCGGACCCTTCCTCGCCTTCAGTAAACCCTTCTTCATCAAACAAATTGTTGGCGTTAAGGCTCAAACTTAGGTTTTGATTAATCAGGTAGTTAAAGAATAGGTTGGCCGTTACATAAGAATCAAACTTCAGGTCATTATTATCCTGCACAAAGACTTCATCCGTGCCGACAAAATTGACACCAAGATCCCAGTTATCCGCTTGATAGTGTGGGGTGATATTAAAGATATAGTCCGCTTGTCGACGCGGAGTATTGCCAGCATTTGCCCCGTTGGTAATTTCAGAATCAGTCAACGTCACACTGCCAGCCACGGAAAAGCCGCCGCCGAAGTCATAGTCACCTTCAAACTCAAAACCGCTGGCGGTAAATGTGTTGCCGCGTAGACTTTGTGAAGTAACTTCAAATTGTCGAGACTCGGACGTATCTGCGTCAAAATAAGTAACATAGAGCGAACCGCTGTCGCCACGATATTTTAACCCGACTTCAACTTGCTCTACTTCGCTGAAGGCTGACTCACTGAGTAGGCTGCCATCTTCACGTAAGCTGCCTGTTACTCGGTCTGGTGACGAAATACTGCCACCCTCGGCAATATTAGCAAACAGGGCCAAGCTATCACTTAACGCATAATTTAGGCCAACCGACCAAGAATCAAAATCCGTGTTGTAGTCGGCGCGTCGAGCTGCACCCAGAGTTGGAACCGCTTGCTCGTTGCCCGCTACTACTCCATCACCATTAACGTCTAATGGAACCAGAACGGTGCTTTCTTGAAACGACCCCACAACATCGTAGTCATCATTGCGATAACTGGCATCCCAGGTCAGATTGTCACCAATGTCGCCTGTAATAGACACATACGGGGCAGTACCATCAATTTCAAAATCATAGGCTCGCGTACAGCAATTTCCAAACGCAGGGTTACCGTAAAGCACGCCGCCGATGGAATCACCGCGATCAAAAGACGTTAAATTTCCATCGAGTCTTCGATAGTATTGGTTGAAATTCCAAGTAGTGCTAATACTTTGCTCAACAAGCGCCAAGCCAGCCTTTATTTGTACTGAATCAAAGTCACCAACAAGACTTACATCTGCAAAATCATTGCCGGCATCGTTTACTTCAGTGTTGAAATAGACGATTTCGACGGAGGGACCCGCCGCACCATCGAGGAATGTATTGGCCGGAAAAGGCGAGGCAAAATTGCCGTCAGTACTCGCTGTTCGATATTTAAACCCACCTGAAAACACGTCATTAAACTGATAATCAGCGACCACGGCGAGCGACGTCATTTTGGCCTCGAAGCCATCACCGTCAACGGCTTCGACACCCTCACGGCGCGGAGCAAAGTCGGTGGTGTTCAAAAACAGCGTGCCGTCACTGAAACTCGTGCCCAACTCGGCAAAACCTGATCCGCCGGTCGATCGAGCGGGAATTGGTAGGTAGGTTGGCACTTCGTCATCGAGATGCTTTAGGTGAAAACGAATCGAGCCTTTGTCAAAATCGCGAGCGATCGTGGCTTTGATTTGCCCACCTTCTTCAATATTTTCCTGCGCTTCTCTTGGACCTTCACCCGACCGATAAAAGCCACCTAAGTGGTATGTCCAGTCTCCGCTGAGGACACCTCCTTGGGCAAAATCGAACCTGAGGGAGTCATAATCTAATCCCGCAGTCAGGGCGATGGTACTTTCGGCTTCATCACCCGTTTTAGAAATGAAATTGATAATGCCGCCCGGAGCATTAGCGGCTTGGGTTGAAGCAGATCCCCCGCGAATCGACTGAACGCTTCCAACGGTGGTATCAAATCGAAGCCAACTATCGGCCGTGGCAAAGGCTGCATCGCCTACTAGCATTACTGGAAACCCGTCTTCTTGCAATGATACGTAGCGCGCACCGCCAGAACTAATCGGTAAACCGCGAACTTTGATGTTGGCATTTGCATCTCCGGATGAAGACTCCGACTGAATGCCCGGTATATTGCGAAACACTTCAGCAGTTGAACGGGGCGCATAGTCAGCGATGTCCTCAGATGAGAGTGCCGTTACTGACATAGATGATTCAAATTTTGTGGTCGCTTTCGGTACACCGGTAACGATCACTTCTTCAATTTGCTCGCTATCCTGAGAATAGCTGGAGAGGCTTATCATGCTTAATACAACTAAGCCTATGGTGCTCAACCGAGCGTGGTTATGTGGACTCATGGTGCTGCGCTCCTTCAGTTTATGGGATGTTTTAAATGTATTTTTGAGTAGTGACTAGTGACTAAAATTTATCGCCATCAGCGGCATTTTGTCGTCTATCTAACGCGCACATTTCTGGTGATATGCGGCAGAGGAATACCTCATATTCCAAAAATACAACCGATTGTATTTTAATGCAACCGATTGCATTAAAATAATTGGGCTATTTTTTATCCACACTAACGAGCCTTTACTGCGCGTTTTTATTGTTTTTAGCTTTACCCCATAAAAAAAACAGTGTGCCACCTGTGGCGGGCGCTTTAAACGACACGCACACTTCGTCGCTAGACGTAAGTTCTGTTACACTTTCGCGCAATTGGAATCAGATGCAAACCTAATCATGAAGATGTCTGACTTGGCGCGGATCGCCGGAGTGTCTAAATCTACTGTGTCCCGCGCGCTGGCGGGTAGCGAGCGGGTCACGCCTGAGACGCGGCAACGAATTCAAGAACTGGCCAAGCAGCACAACTATCGAATGAACGTGAAGGCGAGAAATTTTCGCCTGCAAAATATCCTAACCATTGGCGTTTTGCTACCTTCTAATGGACGTTCCGACTGGCTTGCAACGGACCCCTTCATGCTCGAGATGCTTGGCGCTATTGCCGATGCGCTTGAGAGCAAAGGCGGTCATGAGCTGCTACTCGCAAAACACACCAACAACGATCCATCTTGGATTTCAGAGTTTGCGCGAACACGAAGTGTGGATGGAATAATTGTGGTAGGCCAAAGCTTGTATCACGACGAATTGAATCGTGCCGCCGACTTACATGACGCGATGGTGGTTTGGGGGGCTGAATTGCCCGACCAAAAATACCTCACAGTGGGAAGCGACAATTATTTGGGCGGCAAGTTAGCTACCGAGCATTTACTCGCCCAAGGCAGAAAGAGTTTTGCATTTTTAGGCGATATTCGCTTTCCTGAAACCAAACTGCGTTACGACGGATACCGCCATGCTCTCGAAAAAGCAGGCCTTGAGTATCGCTCTGATCTAACCACAGACTCTGAGAATGCCAGCGACATAGCGCTACGGTCCATCTCCACACTATTGCAAAAAAAACCCGCGATTGACGCTCTCATCGCGGCCAGCGACATGCTCGCGTTCAGCGCTATCAAAGCGCTTGCAAATTTCGGTTTGAGAATTCCAGATGAGGTGGCCGTGGTGGGCTACGACAACGTCACTTTATCGCAATACAGTAATCCAACGCTGTCTTCAATAACTCAAGACAGAGCTGAAGGCGGACACCTACTCGTAGAAAAACTGTTCGAGCTTATGAACAACGAGCCATCCAGCGGCAATGCCAGAATCAAAACTGAACTCATTGTTCGCGAATCTTCTAACCCACGATTAGCGACACCTAATCCAGCTGAAAACCTAAGATAGAAAGACTCAAGCTAAAACCACTTCCGCTGGCGGTTCGTATGATTCTACTTAATCAGTTTCAGCAATTGTCCCGACCGTGGTTCGCCGTCTGGGTACAAGCCATTCACTAAGCGCAACGACTCCTCGGCATAGTTGCTAATACTCGACTGCCGCGCCAGCGAGGCAATGGTGTCACCAGGCTGTACAGTGATTAACTTAATCTCTTGGCCTTCGGCCAGTTTTCGCTCGCTGCGTTTGAGTGCCCGCATGCCTTGGGTTACCTCGAAAAACTCACGATTAGGCAATACGCTCTGACCCAATCCAGCAACAACGTAGGCCTGCGAACCCCGTTTAACCGCACTCACCAATAGCCGTTGCGCACGACCTGAGCGCTGATCTTGAATCGCGGCAACACCCGCATAAGCTTTCCCAAACGCGGAATCAACATATTGGCCACTCTGTAAATTATTAAATTTTGAGTTTAAATACTGTGCCGCATTCATGTTTTCACCCACGGTATCCATTTGAATACGTACCGCTTGGGTTTGATCAGGCGAGATAGCATTCAGCATCGTGGGCGAATTCTGCACGGTCCAGCCCTGCGGAAACTCAATATAGAGGTCGAGCGACTTGTGATAGAACTTATTGCCGCGTGTGATACCTTGCGCCTCGCTATCGCCAAACGTCATGCCATCGGTAAGGCGCAGAAAACGCCCTCCATCATCGCTGCGGGCGTTAGGGTTTTTAAATTGTTTGGCGGCCCGAATCACTTCTTGTAAGCGCTGGTCGTTGCGCGGGTGCGTAGAGAACAAGCCATGGTACGCTTGTGGAGTGCGACCCTCGGCACGTGCGCGTTCGGCTGCAAATAACTCTTGATCCTTCAGAATACCGATCACGCCTATCATGTCATCTACATCGTAATTGTTTTTGGCGATGTATTCGGCACCCAAGCGATCTGACTCCAACTCCTGATTACGTCCGTAACCGCTCATGAGCGCGCCACCCAACATTTGCGAGATTTGTGCTACATCTTGACTGCCCGTTAAAATCGCGGCACCAATAGTCGCGACGCCAGCAATCTGTTGCTGCGCAGCGCGTTGCGCACCGTGACGGGCGGTAATATGACCAATTTCATGGCCAATAACGCCCGCTAAATGCGCTTCCTCAGTCATATAAGCCATGATGCCGCGCGTGATATAAACATAGCCGCCGGGCAAGGCAAAGGCATTCACTTGCGGACTATCGAGCAGGGTAAACGTGAATTTTAAATCCGGACGGTGACTTTTTGCGGCCAGTTTCTGCCCAATCTCATCCACATAGGCCCGTAACTGCGGGTTGTCGTACACACTATACTCTTGCAGAATTTGCTGGTGGTACTGCGCTCCAGCACTCAGCTCCCAACTCTCGGACAAGGCGAGGTTGCGTGAACCGGTAACCGGATTGGTCGCACAGGCCGACAATAGGCCAAGCACGCACAGCAGTGCCACAGCCTTAATCAATGTTCTGCTTTTTGCGTGGCGTTGGGATACGTTAAATCGGGTAGTGTGCATAAACTTGCTCCTCAATCACTTAAGATCATTATTAGTTCAAGATCAGTATCAGGTTAAGGCAAGTCGCTAAGCGGCCATGCCAAGCGTAACTGTTTACAGAGGCCATTCTAGCGACGTCTCAGCGCTCGTTACTAATCAATCTGCGTATCAGCATACTCTCTGTTCGGTTCAATCAGACCTTGCTATACGGGCTTTTAACACGTTTTTACGGTCGCGACCGTTTTTCAAGCCTAGCGAAACGGAGCTATCAGCATTTGCCCTACGCTTGCTTGCTCGGCTTCTTTATCACGTGGCAAGCCAATAAGCATATCGATATGCCCTCCGCGAGGCTCAGCCGTATAGGTGCCGAATAACTTATCCCACCAAATTAGGAAAAACCCGTAATTAGTATCCTGTTCAGCGCGAAACACAGAATGATGCGCGCGGTGGACATCGGGCGTAGCAATAACCCAACGCAAGACGCGATCGAGCGCATGGGGAACCCGCAAGTTACTGTGATTGAACGTCGGACCAATAAACAGCAATAACACAAATACCGCAACGGCTAGAGACGATGCTCCCAAAGCTAGAACCACTAACGCTTTAAAAACACTCGACAGCACTAATTCCAGAGGATGAAAACGCACAGCCGTAGACACATCCATCGCACGGTCTGCATGGTGCACTTTATGCAGTCTCCACAAGACGGGGATCTTATGCGTTGCGACATGCTGGCCGTAAATTGCCAGATCCAATAGGATTACCGCCAACGCAACTTCTACCCACGTAGGCAGCTCCATGAGATTAAAAAGGCCAAAGTGGGCTTGCTCGGCCCCGCTGGCCACCACCAAGAGCGACAACGGCAACAACAGTCTAGCCACTAATGCGTTAATAACAAATAAAGCAAGATTGTGGGCAAAGCGCGCTTGTGTCCAAATCTGTGGCACTGCTCGCCGAGGAAACCAAGCCTCTAGCACTAAGAAAATGCAAAAAAAGGCAAAAGGCAGCAATGCCAACACAGTTGAAGTATTCATAACTTTATTTTACAACAGACGACCCCTCTAACCAGTGAATAAGCGGCTTCCATTCATCCATGTCCACGGCCACTTCACTTAATGGCATTTCAAAAATACCAATGCCCGTATCCGCCGCTTTAATGTAATTTTGTGAATTACGTAATGTGCCCACTGTGGGGATTGCAAGCGTGCGTAAAAAGCGCTCCAAAACCTCGAACGACTTATAGTGTCGCTGCGCGCGATTCGCGACTACACCAAACAGGGCTTTGGCGTTATTCTTTTTTACTTTTGCCACCAGGTCTGCCACAAAAGTCGCCGTAGCGCGCATATCAATAGCACTCGGCAATACTGGAATAATAACCACATCCACCATTTTTATAAGCTTAGCGAGTTTGTCGTTGTCGGTGCGTGCTGGCGCATCGTAAATAACCCGTTGCGTTCCCTCAGCAGGGTAAATATTACCCTTCAACCCGTTAAAACCTTGAATGAGCGGCTCTGTTTTAGGACGTGCTTGGAGCCATTGCAATGAGGATTCCTGAGGGTCCAGATCCACCAAGGCAACCGACGAGTTCCACACCGCGTAATACGTGGCTAGGTTAGTAGCAATCGTGGTTTTACCACAGCCCCCTTTAGGGTTAACAACTAATATGGACCGCATGCGGATTCCTCCATCAATGAGTTCGGGTTAACTTTGCGTTTGAGCATACCTTTTTTTCATTTTATTGCCAATTGGCTAGCTACATCAGTATTTTATGTGCCTACGTGTTCAGGTACGATAGAACCCTTTTAAAGCACCCCACCTGCCCATTGTGAATCAAACGATCTTAATAGTAGAAGACGAAAAAGAGATCGCCGATACGCTGATCTA
This sequence comes from uncultured Gammaproteobacteria bacterium, assembly GCA_964407915.1. Classification (GTDB taxonomy): domain Bacteria; phylum Pseudomonadota; class Gammaproteobacteria; order Arenicellales; family Arenicellaceae; genus Arenicella. The sequence goes on along the minus strand of CAYOXK010000002.1, from coordinate 6,085 downwards.
TGCCCTGAGTTCAGACCGTTTCACTGTGCATTGGGCCGCAGACTGTGCCAGCGCCGAGCAACACCTACGGGAAAACCACTACGCCATAGCCATACTCGACGTCACTTTGCCAGACGGAAATGGATTCGAACTATTAAAGTCCTTGCGTAAAAGTAACCACGGTAATCGCGACATCCCCGTTATTTTTTTAACCGCGCGCAACGAAGAAATTGACCGCATTGTAGGATTAGAGATTGGCGCAGACGACTACGTTTGCAAGCCGTTTAGTCCGCGCGAGCTGGCAACCCGCGTCAAAGTCATTTTAAAACGCATTACGCCTCTGAACGCGCCTGCGCGTTTAAGTGACGCCTCCAAAACCGCTGGCAAGCCAGCCGCCGCCCAATTCAGTCACGATCTAAACAAGCGGATTATTCGCTGCAACGATCGAGTGCTTGATCTTACGCGGGCGGAGTATCTTTTACTCGCTTGTATGTTGGCACGACCTGGCCAAGTATTCAGCCGTCGGCAACTTATTGACCATGTTTGGTCTGCCAACCACCCGTCGGACGACCGTGCTATTGATACGCATATTAAAACTTTACGCGCCAAACTCCGAATGCAGAATCCTCACACCGATTTCATAGTGACCCACCGAGGCTTCGGGTACAGTTTGAACGTGTAATAACGCCCCCGAACTAGCCGTCAATCACCGTCAAACCACGGCATAACCGCCCAAAACAGATCAATGAAAATTAGCTACACGGTACGCGCGTTTGTTGCGTACTTCATAATTTTAGGATCACTTATGTGGTTTTTACTCAACAACGCTATTGAGCGCCTCAATGTGGGGATGCGCCAGTCCGCTGAAAGCGTTTTAGTCGATACCGCCAATTTATTCGCCACGCAAATTGAACAAGCGCTGCTGACAGAAGACGTTGATCTAACAACCTCTACTTTGGCGTTGCAAAGCCTATTTAGCGCGGCCTCCACACGAGAACTCGTCGCGCAAATTTACCAAGTTACCAAAACGTCCATCGATACGGCCGTGTATGTAACCGACCAAACGGGGCGGGTTATATATGATTCAAACGGAAGTAAAACCGGCAAGAATTTGTCGCAATGGCGTGATGTTCGTTTAACACTCGCGGGCGAATACGGCGCGCGCACCTCTTTCTTAGATACTGCGCGCACTGAACCAGAAGACGCTAAAGCGATGTATGTCGCCGCCCCCATCCGCCAACGTGGCGAGACGGTCGGCGTGGTCAGTGTCTCTAAACCGATTGCGAGCCTTGAAGCACATTTAGTAACCGAAACTCGCCAATTACAGCGCTACGCCTTTGCGCTACTCTTTTTTGGTTTGGTCACCGCGTACTTACTCTCGCAATGGTTTACCTATGCCCTGAATCGAATTTCACGTTTTGCCAATAAAATGGCCGAAGGAAAGCAAGTCGCAACGCCGATGTTTCGTGACTCGCGGCTCGACGACCTAACTCGGTCAATCGTGTATATGCGTCAGCAGCTTGATGGTAAAGAATACGTCGAAAATTATATACACAGCCTAACGCATGAGCTCAAAACCCCGATTACCAGTATTCAAGGCGCGGTAGAGCTGCTTAACGAAAACATGCCTTTGGAGGATCGGCGACGCTTTTTGAATAACATTCTCACGTCTAATCGACGCATGTCGCGGCTCGTTGAGCGCATGCTGTCTCTGGCCAAGCTCGAAGGCTTATCCGAACTCGTGGAAGTGGCCGAATTTGATCTTTTGGGCGCGATCCTGCGACTGGCCGAAGAACGCGCACCCAGTTTAGTGGAACTCGATCTACACCTAGATTTCAGTATCGCCGGTCAACGCCTCGCCGCACTCGATACTCATCCCCCGCTGCCACCGCTGACAGTGTCGCCGCAAGTTGACGAGTCAAGTACACCTGAATCTCGACCAGGGCGTGCCGTGCACTTTAGCTGCGTGGGCGATCGCACGCTGCTCACGCAAGCCGTTGCGAACTTACTCGACAACGCCATTAGCTTTGCAACACCGAGTTCACGTATTGAGATTGAATGTGATGTAGTGCCGGCAGGTAAAGTCTCTACGCCAGTAATTGGCGCGACCCAATGTTTTAGAGTGAGCGTAGCCAATCAGGGCCCACACATTCCACTCTATGCCCTGCCTAAATTGTATGACCGTTTCTTTTCGCTACCGCGCGAAATCGGCGGCGCGCAATCTAAAAGTACGGGTTTGGGGCTCAGTTTTGTTAAGGAAATCATGAAGTTGCATAACGGTAAAGTGAGCCTGCAAAACACCGACACAGGCGTTAAAGCCACGCTCGGATGGTGTTTATAAACTAGCCGACTTCCTCGCTTAACAACTAGCGTAGCGACCACACTAACGCACCCCACCCTGCCCCTTTCTTGTGTGAGCCGCCTATGGCGAAACTCACACAAACCCCACAATACTCCTTAAAACCCCCATCGGTAACTCATATGGCACGCGCATAGTCGCCCTATGGAATGCAGTAGAACACGGATGTTCCATCGGCCAGTTATTGAGCTTTGAGCAATGCGGCTGCCATCACGCAATCTCAGGGAGTCTTAGTATGCAATCGAATCACAATCCGCAATCAATGGCGATCTACGCTGGAGTGTTGCTCGCAAGCTTTGTGCTTTTCTCGCTCGCCACCACGGCCAAAGCATGGAATGAGCAAAGCAGTACGCAATACTCAAGCGTTGGAGAGCTTGAATTACAGTCCGATGACGGCGCACTGCAAACGCCGGCTCTGTTGTTTAACACGAAGGTATCGGGACACATCGAAGGCTTGGTCGTAGCGCTCACGCTGGAACAAGTTTTTAAGAACCCGAGCGATCAATGGTTGCATGGTCGATACGTGTTTCCACTACCACCGACCGCGGCCATTGATAGCTTAACCTTACAAATCGGCGACCGAGTCATACAAGGACGTATTCAAGAAAAGGAGCAAGCCAAGCAAACCTTCGCCAAAGCCCAACGCGAAGGCAAGCGAGCCGGCCTACTCGAGCAATATCGCCCCAATCTGTTCAGCGTTGCGGTCGCCAACATTCCGCCTCACGCTGAAGTCACTGCCAAAATTACCTTTATCGATACAGTTGAACACCAAGATGATGTCTTCTCTCTGCGTTTACCCACCACTCTTACGCCACGTTACGTACCAGATTCAATTATGCCTAGCGGCCACCCTGCCCACACAGGACCCTCGGAAAATGCGGCAGGTGTTGAGAATGTCAGCGCCGCAGATTACGGCGGGGCTGATCCAACTGTATCTGGTGTATCAGCTCAGCAGTTACACGATATTCAAGACCTTACACCCCCACAGACATACGATCACGATGGTCAGACAGATCACAGCTTCACTCTGGACTTAAGCCTGAATGCAGGCTATTCCTTAGAGGCCGTGCGCAGCAGTTCGCATCGTTTGGCAGTACGGTATCCTGATGATCAAAGCGCCACTATCGAATTGGCGAACGGCAACGCCCGACTCAATGCCGACTTGATCCTTGAGTGGCAGACAGCCATCGGCCAAAGCCCAAAAGCGCAGCTGTTTACTGAGCAGACCGCCGACGGTTATTACTCACTATTGATGCTTACGCCACCCCAGAGTGACGCAATCCTCAGTTTGCCAAAGAATGTCACGTTTATTATTGATTCGTCCGGCTCGATGGCCGGCGAACCAATGCGGCAAGCACAGCAAGCTCTGCTCAATGGCTTGCAGTTTTTGAGTCCAGTGGATCGCTTTAATGTGATCGATTTTGACAGCGAGTTCCGAGCACTCTTCAGCACTCCGCAGCCCGCGATCCGCAGTAACATTAGCGCAGCCACGGCCTTGGTAAACGCATTGGACGCAGACGGCGGCACTGAGATGTTTGGCGCCTTAGACTATGCCTTGCGCCATCCTGGCGATGGCTTTGATGCCGATGAGTTACGCCAAATCATCTTTATAACGGACGGTGCGGTTTATAACGAGCGCGAATTGTTTGCCCTAATCAATCAACATTTAGGCGATGCGCGGCTGTTTACGGTGGGCATTGGCAGCGCGCCGAATACGTACTTTATGCAAAAGGCCGCACAGTTTGGTCGCGGCACCGCCACCATGATTAGCGATCTGACGCAAGTAAGCCAACGCGTTACCAAGTTATTCCAAACCATCTCAGCACCCGTGCTCCGTGACCTGTCAATTGACTGGGGTACCGAGGTGGAACACTTCCCAAGCCGTTTACCTGATCTTTACTCCGGTGAACCACTTAGCGTGGTCGTTTATTCGAAAAAACCACTCGCCAACCTCAAACTGTATGGGCGCATGCTGGACAGCGAATGGCAATCGAAGCTAGCCAATACTAAGCGGACACCCACCACTATTGAACCGACCAGTCGTAGCGTGCGCTTAGATAGTATCTGGGCGCGCCACAAGATTGCCGAGCTGATGGATCAGTTGGTGTATGACGATGTTGCGCAGGAAACAGTGCAAAAACAAGTCACCGAACTCGGCCTAAAACACCAACTGTTGACCAAATTCACCTCTTTTGTGGCGGTGGAAGAGGTGGTTTCACGGCCTGAGAACACGCCCGCGAAACATCAACAAGTTCCCAATATGATGCCCAGTGGCAGCGCTATGGCGATCCCACAAACCGCTACGATGGCTGATCTATTGCTTTGGCTGGGACTACTACTCATGGGCATAGGTTTGTGGCTTAATCGCAAAGGAATTAAACGTGCCACCCATGTTTAATGCCTTCATGTTTAAGGCCTTAATTAGAAAGTTCAGCGGCTACGGCCGCTGGCAACTAGGCGTCAGTGTGGTGTGTGGTGTGCTGGGCTTAAGCCTGCTTTTCAATGGCAGTTACATGATGCTAAAAGCCCAGCTCGCTCAACAGATGCTGGCACTGAGTTGGCAGCGCAGTTTAACCACAGGAGAACCACACAAACCTTGGGTCTGGGCCGACACTGATGTAGCCGCCAGAATTCGCTTTTTACGCCTAAACGAGGAACGTTATGTAATGCGCGATGCTTCGGGCGAATCACTGAGTTTTGGTCCAGGCTTGGTATCGATGGGGCTTGCATCGATAGATGGTGGGGCGATGCCCGCGAACTCAACATCGGTGCACATGAACGCTGCTGTTCAAGACCAAACGCTACCTGGCACGGCCATTGCGGGGCACCGTGATTCGCATTTTGGTTTACTGCGTGAACTGAAGCCTGACGACATTATCGAACTCGAACGACGCGATCACACTACGGTACGATTTCGGGTCACCTCGAGCGACATCATCGACACGCGTTACCAACAATTAGCCACGCCCATGCGCAACGAACTGGCGCTTATCACCTGTTATCCCTTTGCGTCGCTCGTACCCAATGGTCCACTGCGCTATGTTGTGTTCGGTGAAGTCGTGAACGACAACAATCGATCGCGCGATTCAAGCCAGAGCTTTGCACAAGTAGATGAGTCTGCGCTATAAACGGTACTAAAGTGACACCACAAGGCCAAACCAGATGATGCCGCCCAGCCAACCGTTATTCAGAAATGCCTCAAAGCAGCCCATCCGCTCGCGCGCATAAATAAGCGTTTGTTGGTAGATGAACAACGCAAGCGCTAGACCGAGTGCAAGATAAAAACTGGCGTGTAGCGAGTGAATATTTGCCACGATTAACCATAGCAGCACGAAACAGAACTGGCAGAGCCCAATCACATGCCGGTCTAATCGACCAAACCAAATGGCACTGGATTTGACTCCAATCTTTAGATCGTCTTCGCGGTCTGATAGAGCGTAGGCCGTATCGTAAGCCAGCACCCAGAGAATATTAGCCGCCACCAACCAATAAAACGCAGCATCAAATGGCGCCGCGCTCGCCACGTAGACCATCGGGATACTAAACGAAAACGCAATGCCCAATACGAGTTGGGGGGCCATGATAATCCGCTTCATAAAAGGGTAAATAATGGTCACAGCGAGAGCAGGGAGCGACCAAGGCCAAACACGCATGGGCAGTAGCAGCAAGAGCGCGAGCGCCAGTACGCAAAGCACCCCGAACAAGCCTAGCGCTTCCTGCGGACTCACTCTTCCCGCTGCCAACGGT
>CAYOXK010000001.1:44878-109848 GCA_964407915.1 uncultured Gammaproteobacteria bacterium | reverse complement strand
CTAATGCTAGCATTTCGTCGAGCAGATAGGGGTGGCAACGAATGGCACCTTGCCCATAAATAATCAGGTGGCGCGTCATAATATTGGCGCCCTCCACGGTAATTGCGACGGGCACTGAGCGATTCATATTGCCGATGTAGTTCAGCGGCCCATCGATCACAGATTTGCCTGCGTGAACATCCATGGCATCGTTAACCGAGTCACGCAAAGCATAAGTGCAATTCGATTTCATGATCGCCGATACAACCGAGGGCTTAAAACCTTGGTCAAGCCCCATACACGTGAGTCGGCGTGCGGCGTCTAGGCGATAGGCGCGACCGATCAGTTGCGCCAAGCGAATTTGTACCCCTTCAAACTTGCTCACGGGTAGGCCAAACTGCTCTCTTACCCGTGCATATGCGCCCGTGGTGCGCGCTGATAATGCCGCACCGGCCGCGGATAAGGCTGGCAGTGAAATTCCTCGTCCAGAGGCGAGCGCGCTCATAAGCATAGCCCAACCGCGACCAATATTGTCTTGGCCGCCGATCACATAGCTCATAGGAATGAATACATCTGTGCCCCAGTTGGGGCCATTTTGAAACATTTGCATAGCGGGTAGGTGGCGTTCACCAATACGCACGCCGGTCAAATCTGTGGGAATTAATGCCGCCGTAATCCCGAGTTCTTCTTCCTCGCCAATTAAATGGTCGGGGTCATAACATTTAAACGCCAACCCCAATACGGTTGCCACAGGACCGAGCGTTATGTAGCGCTTGTGCCAGTTGAGTTTAATACCCAGCACCTGCTCACCGTTAAATTCGCCTCGACAGATTACGCCCGCGTCTTGCATCGCGGAGGCGTCTGAACCTGCATCCTCGCTCGTTAGGCCAAAACAGGGGATTTCTTTACCAATGGCTAGGCGCGGCAGCCAATAATCTTTTTGTTCTTGGGTGCCGAATTGCATTAGCAGCTCGCCGGGGCCGAGGGAGTTTGGCACCATGGCGGTTACAGCAGCAACGGTGCTGCGCGTGGATAGTTTGCGGACTACTTCTGAATGCGCCAACGCTGAAAACCCGTGGCCACCGTACTCTTTGGGAATGATCATCCCAAAGAATTTCTCATTGCGTAAAAAATCCCACACCTCGCGCGAGAGATCGCCGTCCTCCCAATTAACTTGCCAATCGTTGATCATTCTGCACAGTTGCTCGACGGGGCCATCCATAAAAGCTTGCTCAACAGCGCTGAGCACGGGTGGTGGCGTCGCGCGTAATTTCGACCAATCAGGATTGCCCGTAAACAGCTCTGCGTCCCACCACACATTGCCCGCTTCGAGCGCCTCGCGCTCCGTATCTGACAAACTCGGCAGAGCCGCTTTTAACTGCTTAAAGACCCATTTGCTTAGATAATTGCGGCGAAATCCGTTCATAAACTGTGCTCCTGTTTTACTGCGTGCATGATCTTCGCTAATTCAGCGATGCTGCATTCAGTCTACAAGCCCTAAAAGTGAGTGTCCAATTATGACACCGTGTTAATCAGGGGCGAGAGCCATGCCGGCGGTGTAGGGTGCTACGAAGCAACACCGCAAGCTTCATGGCTGAAGGCTCTTCAATGCGGCTGGAGGCTCTGAGGTGTTAGAAGGCTAAAATGTCTCGTTTTCGTCACGTGCCGATATTGATACATTTCCCATCCAGTCCAGTTCTACATTGAACACAATGGGTCGGCAGCACACCTGACAGTCCTCAATATATTGATCTCCGGCTTCTTGCTGGTCGATGAGCACCTCGATCCGCTCGCCACAGTATGGGCATTCGATGTTTTGTTCCGATAAAGATTGCATAGTACTTAAATTGTTTCCAAACGGAGAAGGTTGGGTAATAACCCATTCTCGTCCTAGAGCAGGGCCATACTCTCTAGGTGTTTATACCGCCAACCCAAAGCGCCCAAAAGGCATGAGCAGATGCATTAACGGCTAGTTTTAACGGGCGCTACTAACCGGTTTTAACTCATAAACACTCCCGTATTGCTCTGCGGTTTTCAGGTCCCCAGCCTTGAGGGCCGCTTTTACATCATCCAGTCTATAGGCGTCAGCTAGGCTTATGGTAGGTGACCAACCGCTTTCAGAGTCATCGACTTGTACAATGACTTCCGCTACATATTGTCCTTCATGCACATATTTTATTTTTTGACGTGAGCTCATTTTTTAATCCTTTGACGAAACGTTTGGTCCCACTTGCTAGGGTCCGGACGATAGGCTGTAACAATCACCGCAGGTTTATCATAATGTTTTGGGATGCCCTAGACTACATGCACTGGATTCCCTTGCGCATCGTGTTGAAGAAATAGGGCGCAATGTCCTTTGGCAAAACTTGCGTAATCTTCTAGGAGCTCGCTTGTCGCAAGCCCCGCTACAATTTCTCTAGCGGAGAGCTTATCATCAGCCAGTTCATCATAGCCATGCTCAGAGACACGTATATGTCCTTCGCGGGTTAAGCGGATGATTTTTTGGTGGAATGATTCCAACTTTCACCTCAGACGTTAATCATTGTCCCTAATTCGATACTCTAATCTCATTGCATTGTGTTTTGGTGAACATTCTTTATTCATTGATGAGTAAATAGTATCCGCTAAGTTTTCACAGCATGCGCTCCTTACAGCCCCGGCGCTTGCCATTTGCCATCCGCATCTGCGTCAACGTAGATGGGGTTGGAGAAAGCGTAGGGGCTAATATCGTCGTAGACTTTTCGGTAGTCTGGGGTGACTGGGCCCTTTACTTCAATGGTTACAAAGCTGTCTTTTTCGAAGTTAAGTTCGCGGCTGACACGTTGCTCTCGTAAATTAGGATCGAGCGCAATAGTTTCGATGGTTGCGCCGTTCACCTGAATAAGCAAATCAGCGACGGGCACCCAATCGGCGGCGCGCACCGTTACTTGTAGGTCTGCTTTCGTTGCCGTGACCGTCGCGCCCATCGGCTGACCGTTTAGCGACACTTCTAGTAGCGGTCCGTTAGAACCGTAGGCATTGCCCTGTTTAAGCGCGGTTAAAAAGGCATCCAATTCAAAACCTGAAATGGCATCATCCTTCATCGCCACCATCGTGCGCGGCACGCCGACCTGTTCGTGGTAGCCGTGCGAATCGCTGTTGGCCACGCCGACAATTTTAAAGCCCTGCTTGAGGAACGACAGCCAATCTTTGCGCACGGCATCTAGGCGTTCTTGATAGCGCTCGTGCCCAGGGTTAATAACTTCCAGTAAATCAAAGTCGATATCCCTTACGCCCGTGATGGGGTCGGCTTCAATCAACACATTATTAGGACTAGTGGTAATGGGCAGGTCGGGTTGATAGGGGTGGGCGGCCACCCCCATATGATCTAAGAATTCGCCATTGTTGATGTGCTCGGCATAGTCAGAAGGCAACTCGCCGCTCAGCGTATAGTCGTTACGCGGATGGTTTAGCTGTACCAGAATGTTCGGGTGCTTGGCACGGATGTCGGCAATAATTTCGCGCATGCGTTTATCTTCGTGATTCACCATGCCGCGTGCAAATTCTAAAGGTTCCGGCGGATAGGGAAAAAAGTTAGTGTGCCCGCTAGTGTAGGGTAGGCGATTAGTGGGCAGTAGGCTGGTCACTTCTGCCGCGGGTATCGATACCATGCGACTCTCAAGGCCCATGCTTTGAATGATTGGATTAAAATCGACCGGCACGTCGTGCTCGCTCGACACCATCACTTCGGCGTGCTCGGCGGCAAAACTGCGTACGCGTTCTTGGTCTGAAAAGGCGTTGTCAAAACTTGCGCCCGAGTGCACATGCAGGTCACTGGAAATAAACCCGGGCGATGCAATTTGCCGAACGGGTGGTTCGATCGTAAGTGTGTGTGTGGCTGGCGAAGCGATGGTGAGCAGCGTGCGTGTAAGCGAATACTCTGGGCCTTTGGTAGCGAGTACTTCGTATTCGCCATTGGGCAGCAGCACATGGCTTGGGTCGTTCGCGAGCCCTGCCAAAAATACCTGATTGTTACGATGTGGCGTGGTCAGCCCCTCTGACTCCATTACGGAAGATTGAGTTAGATGATCGTTAAAGCTCGGATTGGGCGTGTCGGAGAGGCCCAAAAAGATCAATCGCATTGGCTCACCTTGCGGTAAGGTCACGCGGGCGATTGGGGGCAGGGTGATGATGCCTAGATCAAGATCAGTGTCGATTATTGAAAAACGTTGATTGGTGCTACGATCCCCCAAGCCTAAAACACGCGCTTGGTAGTGTCCGGGAGGTAACAGCGCCGTAATTTTGCCATTAGTCTGCGCAATGGCATGGGTCACAGGCGTGCCATCCGCTAGGTCTATGTGTACCACTGCGTGGGGCTCATTTACTTGGGCCGTTACTGAGAAGACGCTGTTCTCTTGTGCCGCCAATAGCTGGTCGGTGATGCCCGCGACGTCGCCGCGTGGCGATACATAAATGGTTTCGTCCACAACCAATTCATCACCCATACGCAATGACAGCATGGGTAACTGCAGCAGTTGCAACCAACCCACCGAGGATCCATCCCCGATGTAGAAAGTGTCGCTGAGCACCAACATTGCGGTGGATTCATCGTCGGCCAATACGAAATGCGGCACAGCGTATGGTTGCCCATCGGCCGCTACCCGTAATGCAGAGTTAAGCTGCCATCCATAACTAATGGGCACGGGTGCTGAAGGTGGCGTGATAGTGATAACGGTGTCGGCAGAGCGTGCCGCAACGGTCATAGCGCGAGCTCCGCGACTGACAAAGTCTTCTTGCTTAAACCCATTCGAGCGGCTTATATCTTGGCTTGCAAACACAAAAGGCTCAAGTGATTTGTAATTGAATTGCAGCGGCGAAATAAAGTTAAAACTATTGCTGTCGTCCAATAGCCGATAGCGTTTGTTAATCTTCAATTGTGTAGGAGTTGAGGCGTCAAAATAGTAACGCACGGTCATTTCTACATTGTCAAAGCGCGACACCACGTTAATGTCGCGGTTATTCACGGCGGCGACTGATTGCGCATCAAAGCGCTTTTTACGCGTGCCATCGACTAAATCACTTGTGAGTGGAAAATACTCATCGGCCCGATCACAAAAGCCTAAGTCAATTAAATTGCCACCTTTAGGTGAAAATTGCCCTTCGTGGTCGACGTCAGACACGACCGCGCAGAGCGTACCGTTACTTAAAAACCAGTCACCGATACCGCCTATCGAATCTGGACCTTGACGGATAGCGGTTTCGGCATTGCTGGGGGAAATCTGGTAGGCGGTTATGGTTGAGCTGGCGAACGTATAACTAGCCGGCAGAAAGGATGCGGCAATAAACACGCTGCTAACGCGGCTAAGTGTGCGAACAACTTTGCTCACGTTGACCATTAAGGGCACGAATTTAGGCATGGTGATGTTGGCTTTGGACTGGTTGGATGATTAATTATTGTGCCCGTAAAAGTACGGTCGAGCCAAATAGCCGGTTTTTGGCTACTCGAGGGGAACCTGGCATTAATTGTTTTCGCATGCCACGATGGCTTCGAGTCCAGAGGGACTTTTTATCTCAATATGTCGGTTTTCAATGTCGATTAAAGCATCGTGTTTAAAGCGTTTTAGCAAGCGGCTTACGGTTTCAGGTGTTAGACCTAAATGAATCGCAATATCTTGTCGCGACATCGCTAAGTTAAACGATAGCGCAGAGTAGCCTCTAATCTCGTAGCGGGTAGACAGGTTGGTAATAAAACCGGCAAGTTTTTGCGCTGCGGTGTGATCGGCGTTCTGAGCGTTGGCTTTGTGGGATTCGTAAATATCGCGACTCAGCAGGCGTAGCAATTGGCGTTGCAGTGCCGGGATGTTAGTACACAATTCGGTCAATTCATCGTAATCCATACTACACAGCACGGCGGTATCAAGAGCGGTGGTCGTGGCCGTATAAGCCTCTGGGTAAATACCGTCTAGACCAATCAGTTCACCCGGCAAATGAAACGCCGTAACGTGTTCATTGCCTTGTTCATCCAAACGGCTCGATTTGAACGTACCCGTTTTTACCGCATAGACCTTAGTAAAGCGTTCACCTTGCTGAAAAATGGCGTCGTGCGCTTGCAATGTTTTTGAGGACTGAATTAAATCTTCGAGTCGCTCAATATCTGTTTTGTTAATGCCCAGTGGCAAACAAATTTGGCTCATCGCGCATTTTGAGCAAGAGTGCAATTGAGCGTGTTCCATGCCGATTTCCTTCAAGGTAGATAACCGCTTAAGTCTACCACTAGATTGCATGGTTTGCGTCATCCCCGCCGACTTCCTCGTTGTCATTCCCGCGCAGGCGGGGATCCATTACCTGGCAGAGTGTTAGCCCTGTGGATTCCCGCCTCGGCAACTGCTCCTGCGTTGCACTACTCGCTGCGTCCATGCAGCGATGCGCGGGAATGACTATTGGGGCACGGGGATGACTATTGGGGTGCGGGAATGACGGGCTCTCGTTAGAGCGCTTGTGAAAACTTCACCACGTTAGCGCCTTGCGATGAGCGATGTTTAGCGTGATGCTGTGCGGCGATATGATCGTTGTTGGCAAGATACGCGTCAAACTGTGCAGCGATTTGTCGACGAAAATAGGCTCCAAGCGGGGTGATGGTTAGCGTGCTATTAGTAATGGTGACTAAGCCATCATCTAAAAAGCGTTCTAAACTAGCCAACTCAGCGCTGAAGTATTCGCGCAAAGTAGTGGGCTCGGTCGTTTGCACGATGTCCCAGATTGGTTGGCTTAAGCTCAGGTGATTACGACACATAATCTCCTGAATAATGTGCGCGCGAAGTACGTCGTCCTGGTCTAATACAACGCCACGCGCAATGGGCAGCCGACCTTCTGCAAGTGCGGCATTGTAGTTTGATAATTGCGTGTGGTTTTGCGCAAACGAGTACTTGAACTGCGAGATGGCGCTAGCACCAACGCCAATTAAGTCGGTCGTCGCATTGGTGGTGTAACCCTGAAAATTGCGTTGCAGAGTATTGTTATCCAAAGCAATCGCCAAACTGTCGCGCGGTAGTGCAAAGTGATCCATGCCAATATGGACATAGCCCGCATTGAGCAGCGTGGTGCGAGTGAGTTCTACAATTTCCATTCGTTCTTCAACCGACGGTATATCCTCGGTTTTGATTAGACGCTGCGCTTTAATGCGCTCGGGCAAATACGCAAAGCTATAGGCCGCGATACGGCTGACTCCCGCGTCGACTACACTAGCGAGAGTGTGGGCAAAGCGTTCAACGGTTTGCAGGGGCAGTCCGGTAATCAGGTCAACGTTTACTGAATCGCTTACACTGCATGCGGCGGCGATTACTTCCAATGTCTTTGTTTCGTCTTGTATACGATTAATCGCAACTTGCACGTCAGGCGAAAAATCCTGAACCCCTATACTAAAGCGATTGAACCCAATATCCGCCAACCGCTTGATTCCTTGTGGGTCGATGGAGCGCGGGTCAACTTCAATGCCGACTTCAAGCCGCGATGGTACGTCCAAATGAAAGCGCGTAGCCACGCGCTCAATGATATCGCCTAACTGTGCCACGTTTAGAAAATTGGGTGTACCGCCGCCAAAGTGAATTTGCGTGAGTCGACGGTCGTCATCGAACAGCTTAGCTCGCATGTCGATTTCGCGGAGCAGATGTTCTACATATTCCGCCACTTTATGGTTGCCTGCTTGCGTAATAATCTTATTGCAGCCACAGAAATAACAGAGTGATTGGCAAAAAGGCACGTGCAGATACAACGACAAGTCTCGCGGTAATAGCGCCTCATTGGATGATTTTGCGATGCGCTGATAGTCGTTTTGTGTGTACTGTTCTGAAAATTGTGGCGCGGTTGGATAAGACGTATAGCGTGGAATGGCCGCAACATAGCGCTGCAATAGGGCTGGCGGCAGTATGACTGAGCCGGTGGGTGCCGATGAGTCTATGGGGGGTGATTGAGACATAGCGAGGTTAGACCTGTGAATAGCGAGTCTGTTAGGATGATGTGTAGCTTAAGCAGTAATTGCGCGTGCGAACTTGATCTAGATCAAGTGTTACCGTGTTCAAGACAGGAATAATCCCGATCACTCTAAAACTAAACTGGTTGCGCATAGACGTTATTCAAGATTTAGTCGTTACGATTTGCGAAATCCAACCGCTGTGAGTGTTTAGGGGCTTAGCACGAGGCATTAACTCTACGATCTGCCCAAGCATGCAATCCAACCCTTGGGCAAGTGCGTGGAGTTAGTCTGATACGTTTAACCCGTAAAGATCCATCCAAAAAGATCAATCAAAAAAGGTGAATTATGAGCGAAAGCTTGCAACAGAACGGCCTCTACCACGACAAGGTAGTCCGTCAATTTACGATAGCGACCATTCTTTGGGGCGTGGTCGGAATGTTGGTCGGCGTGATCATTGCCGCGCAGTTGGCGTGGCCAGCGCTTAATTTCGACATTCCATGGTTAACGTTTAGTCGCTTAAGACCATTGCACACGAATGCGGTGATTTTTGCGTTTGGTGGTAGCGCGCTGTTTGCCACCAGCTACTACATTGTGCAACGCACTTGCCATGCAGCCTTATTTGCGCCAAAGCTCGCTAGCTTTACCTTTTGGGGTTGGCAAGCCGTAATCGTGGCGGCTGCCATTACTTTGCCGTTGGGTTTTACGCAATCGAAAGAGTATGCCGAACTGATTTGGCCGATTGACGTCTTAATTACCATTGTGTGGGTGGCATATGGCATCGTGTTTTTTGGCACGATCGCGAAGCGCAAAATGGCGCACATCTATGTAGCTAACTGGTTTTATGCGTCATTTATTATCACCGTAGCGGTACTGCATATAGTGAACAGCCTGGCGATCCCAGTCAGTCTCACTGAGTCGTATCCGGTGTTTTCTGGCTCAGTCGATGCCATGACACAATGGTGGTATGGACACAACGCCGTGGGCTTTTTCCTCACTGCGGCCTTTTTAGGCATGATGTACTACTTTGTACCCAAACAAGCCAATCGTCCCGTGTATTCCTATCGCCTCTCGGTGGTGCACTTTTGGGCGTTGATCTCGGTTTACATGTGGGCAGGACCGCACCATTTGCACTACACCGCCTTGCCGGATTGGGCGCAGTCTTTGGGGATGGTCTTTTCTCTTATTCTGCTGGCACCTTCTTGGGGCGGCATGATCAACGGCATGATGACCTTGTCGGGCGCTTGGCACAAATTGCGTGACGACCCCATTTTAAAATTTATGATCGTGTCCTTGTCGTTCTATGGCATGTCAACTTTTGAAGGGCCGATGATGTCGATCAAAACGGTCAACGCGCTTTCGCACTATACCGACTGGACGATTGGGCATGTGCATTCAGGTGCCTTGGGATGGGTCGCTTTTATTGTATTCGGATCTATCTATTCGATGCTGCCTAAACTGTATGGCAAGCAAGAAATGTACAGCGTGCAACTTATTAATGTGCATTTTTGGGTCAGCACGATTGGCGTGGTGATCTATATCGCCTCGATGTGGATCGCGGGCGTAATGCAAGGCTTGATGTGGCGTGCGGTTAATGATGATGGTGGTTTAACCTACGCTTTTATCGAAAGCATCAAAGCTACTTATCCTTACTACGTGATGCGTTTGGGTGGTGGATTACTGTTCTTAATCGGCATGCTGATTATGGTTTACAACGTTTATAAAACAATTGCGAAGGCTCAGCCTGTGGTTAGCCCCATCCCATCCATAGTGGGCAAACCAGCGGCCGCAAACACAGGAGTAAGTGCGTAATGAAACACGAGACTATTGAGAAAAACAGCGGCTTGATGGGCGTTTTGATCGCGTTGGTGATCAGCGTTGCGGGTATCGCGGAAATTGTTCCGCTCATGTACCAAGCGCAAACCACGCAACCTGCGCCAGGGGTTGTTCCTTACCCTGCAGTGGAGTTAGCGGGACGCGATGTCTATGTTAAAGAAGGTTGCTATAACTGCCACTCGCAGATGATTCGCCCTTTTGTTTCTGAGAGCCTTCGCTATGGACCACCCTCACTTGCAGGCGAATCGGTCTATGATCGGCCGTTTCAGTGGGGCTCTAAGCGCACTGGACCAGACCTCGCGCGCGTGGGTGGTCGGTACACCGACGAGTGGCACTTGGCGCATTTGATTAATCCGCGTGATCTGGTGCCCGAATCCAATATGCCCGGTTTTCCCTGGTTGTTGGATCGCGAGGTGGATGGCGACCTGATTACTACAAAAATGCGCACACTACGTTGGCTAGGCGATCCTTACACCGACGAACAAATTGAGAGCGCGGCTAAGGATGTAGAAGGCGTTAGCGAAATGGAAGCTCTCATTGCCTATCTGCAATTTCTAGGCGTGGCTAACAATGGGAGGGTGCAGCAATGATGGGAGTAATTAATGGCGTGATGACGGGTGTTCTATTAATACTGTTTATCGCAATTTGGGTTTGGGCTTGGAGTTCGCGTAATAAAAGCGCGTTTGATGAGCTCTCTAAATTACCCTTAGAAGAAGATTCATCTGTAAACCCTGATTCGCCAGGAGAGAAATCATGAGTACTTTTTGGAGCATATTTGTCATCGTCTTAGTCGTTGGCAATATCGTTGGAATTGCGTGGCTATTACTGGCGACGGCCAAGGGTGCGGATCCAAGCGACCCTAAAACAACGGGCCACGAGTGGGATGGGATCCAAGAGTTGAATAACCCATTACCGCGATGGTGGCTAGGCTTGTTTATCATTACCATCGTTTACGGTGTCGGTTACTTATACTTTTACCCGGGTCTCGGTTCGTTTGCGGGCAGTCTTGGCTGGACACAAGAAGGTCAGTATGAACAAGCTAAGCAAGAGAACGACGAGCGTAAATCAGAGTTTTACTCAGAATTCAAAGAGATCGACATCCCTACTTTGGCGACTAACGCCAAAGCGATGGATTCGGCAGGGCGCTTGTTTGCGAACAATTGTGCTACTTGTCACGGTTCGGATGGCGGCGGCGCTAAAGGATTTCCTAATCTGCGCGATTCTGATTGGCTCTATCACAACACCCCTGAGGCACTTGTTAGCACCATTACCAATGGTCGGGCGGGCGTGATGCCTAATCTAAACTTAAGCCCAGCTGACGTGACGGTTATGGCTTATTACGTAAAGCACTTGAGTGGCGAGCCTGCGAGCGAGCATGTACAGCTTGAAGGTAAGGCGCGGTTTGCGATTTGTGCCGCGTGTCACGGCGTTGATGGTAAGGGCAATAAAAACCTCGGGGCACCTAACCTCACCGATCAAGTGTGGTTGCATGGCAGTCGCATTGCCGATATCGAAGCGATTTTGCGTAACGGTATTCGCGGCAATATGCCGTCATTTAAAACTACGCTTACGCACGATGAAATTCGCCTTTTGAGTGCTTATGTACTGTCTATGGCAGAAAAGGGTGTAAGCAATGCCAATGAGTGAGAGCAAAGCTAACCGGTTAGTAACCATTGGCGTGGTGCTTTGGGTGTCGTTTTTGTCGGCTGCGGTGGCCACCATGCTGTTTTTTGCGACCTTTGATCCGGCGGATTTGGGCGACATTGCCACGTTTCCAACGTCCTTAGACCGCGCCAGTGGTTATAGCATGGGGTTTTTGCTCTTTTGGTTGTTATTGGTTGTCAATAGCTTAGTTGTAGTGTGGTTAGCGCGTCGGCCCGTCGACTCGCAAAAGTCCTGAGTGGACGTATTGTATGTCTGATTCTTTGCATAAGATTCCCGTTGAAGTCGCTCTTTATGAAAGCAGCGAAAAGATTTATCCACGCGAAATTAAGGGGCGTTTTCAAAGCATGCGCGCGCTCAGCGTATATGCTCTGTTAGGCCTTTATTATGCTTTGCCGTGGATTCAATGGGGTGACCGTCAAGCGGTATTGTTTGATCTACCAGCACGGAAATTCCATATCTTTTTTCTAACCTTTTGGCCGCAAGACTTTATCTTCTTAACGCTGTTGTTGATTTTGGCGGGTTTGTTTTTGTTTTTTGTAACGGCTTTAGCGGGCCGAGTCTTTTGTGGTTACGCGTGTCCGCAAACGGTGTGGACCGAGGCGTTTATTTGGATGGAGCGATGGGTTGAAGGCAGTCGCGCCCAACAAATGAAGTTAAGTGCAGCGCCGTGGTCGTTCAATAAGTTGCGCAAGCGTGTGACCAAACAAGTCTTATGGCTTAGTTTTGCGTTGTTTACGGGCCTCACTTTTGTCGGTTATTTCCAACCGATTGGTCAATTGTTTGCTGATTTTTTTAGTTGGCAACTCTCGGGCTGGGCCTTGTTTTGGGTGTTGTTCTATGGCTTTGCCACTTATGGCAACGCAGGCTACATGCGCGAGCAAGTGTGCAAATATATGTGTCCGTATGCTCGTTTTCAAAGTGCGATGTTCGACTCCGATACTCTGATCGTTGCCTATGACGCCAAGCGGGGTGAGCCGCGTGCTAAGGGAAAACGCGAGAAAGAGGGCGATGAGTTAAAGGGCGATTGCATCGAGTGTGGGATTTGCGTGCAAGTATGTCCCACTGGTATCGATATTCGCGATGGCCTACAGTACGAGTGCATCGCCTGTGCTGCGTGCATCGACGGTTGCGACGAGGTCATGGAGAAAATAGGCTTGCCTAAGGGTCTTATCAAGTACAGCACCGATGCGCAAGACAAAGGTAATCAAAAAACCTTAGTGCAAACACTGTTGCGCCCTAGAGTTATTGTGTACTCAGTTTTATTGAGTGTGATCGTTGTTGGGTTTTTTACCGCTTTGGCAATGCGGTCTAATTTTCAAGTAGATATCTTACGCGACCGCAATGCCTTCTTTCGCTATTCGCAACAAGGCGAGATTGAGAACACTTATCAGGTGCGTATTATGAATAAGAGCCAATTGGATCAACGTTACCGTTTAACGATGCGCGGTTTAGAAGGCGCAACGGTTGCGTGGACCAATGTTACTGAGCCAGGAGTTTCACGCTTAGTGGGCGCTGGCGAAATTGGAGAGTTCTCTATTACCGTAAGCTTGCCCGAAACAGCCGATTATCGACGTTCACAGACTATAAACCTAGAGTTTAGTGAAACACTAGGCACCAACACCGATACCGTAGTTGAGCCCGCACGCTTTTGGGGCCCTAGTAATTCTTCGCGCTAAAGAGCGAGATTTAAAACCGCAAAATAGTACGCACCCCGGGGTGCGAGGATTTAAATATGTCACAAAACCTAAGCAACAAACCGTTATCAACTAATGCCCCGCACGAAATCGGTTCCCCTCCCGAAAAATGGTATCGATTTGGCATGGTATGGATGATGATAGCCTTGCCCTTGATCGCGGTGGTCGCTTCACTTACTACCGTAGCTATTGCTTACAAAAATGCGCCCCAAATCATCCCGATCTCGCATGATGTTGAGCATTAATGTTGGTCAGAGCAATCAACTGCGCAAGTGAACTCACGTGTTAACTGCGCTAAAAAGCATTGTTTTCACTGCTTAGAGCCACTCCCTCAATTTGGCAATATAACGGCGGTGATCGACGGTGCTGAGCAACCCATGTGCTGCTTGGGCTGCAAAGCGGCGGCAACGTTTATTCAGCAACATGCGCTAACTCGGTTTTATGAACATCGTGACCGAGGCGATCAAAGCGATTTCTTTGGTACTATTAATACGCCAGAGTTGGGTCACACATCGGTTACCGACTGGCAATTTTTAGATCAAGTTGCCGATACTCGGCGCGCCGAATTGGTGCAGACTGATTCGCGCGGCAATCGGAGCATCGCTCTGCGCGTGCACGGCTTGTATTGTTCAAGTTGCGGGTGGCTGATTGAGCGCGCGATTCACTCGATCTCGACCGATATTCGGGTGCACGTTGAGCTCGATGCCTTGCGTGTCTCCATTACCGTACCTAACGATCAAACCGCTTTAGCCAACGTAGTAGCAACCATTGCGCAGCTCGGCTACCGTCCGGAATTAATCCCCACCAGCGCGTGGTTTGAGCTTGAAGAGTCACATAAACAAGAACGTTTAGCGGCTTTGCGGCGACTCATGGTTGCTGGCTTTTGTATGATGCAGGTGATGACGTTTGCAGTAGGCACATATTTTGCCGAAGCTTCCCCGCAGTCGATGACGAGTGAGTACCAACGGTTCTTTTTATTAGTGAGTATGTTGGTAGCGACCGTCGCTGTATTTTATTCTGGCCGTCCATTTTTTAGTAATGCCATTACAGATTTGCGTAACGGCCATTTTGGTATGGATGTGCCCATTGCTCTAGCAATTGGCGGCGCGTACTTTCCCAGTGTCTACGAAGTACTCAGTCATTCAGTCGATCAAACGATTGGCGCGGTGTATTTTGATTCTGCGGTGATGTTTGTATTTTTCTTGTCGATTGGCCGCTATGTGGAAATGCGCGCCCGCCATCGTCTGGCCGATTCCAGTGGTGAAATTAATCGACTCTTGCCCGACACGGTCGTAGTGCAACGGCTGCGTGAGGGGGTGATGTTCGCGCAACGAATCCAGCCGAAGGAAGTGGAGCTAGGCGATCAGCTGACTCTTAATGCGGGTGAGGTTGTACCCTTTGATGCCCAGGTGGAGGCCGGTATTGGTTACTTTGACGAGTCGCTTATTACGGGTGAATCTACGGCGGTAGAGCATGGCGCTAAAGCAAACCTGTGCATGGGTAGCAGGTTGCTAAGTGGCGAAGTGACGGTAACGGCGAATAAAATTTGGACAGAGTCTTCGCTGTTTAAGATTAACCAACTTGTGCAAAGCGTGAGCGGTCCTGCGGGGACGGATCCTTTATCGCAAATGGGCCGAAGTTTTGTTGTGTGGGTCTTGCTGCTGACAGTAACAGTAGCCTGTGTTTGGTGGTTTATTGCGCCTGAACGTGTGTTCCATATTGTGCTGGCGATGCTAGTGGCATCGTGTCCTTGCGCGTTTTCTTTAGCGGCGCCCGTGGCGCGCACCGCCGCTGCGCATACGCTGCGACGGTGCGGCGTATTGCTGACCAATCCATCTGCATTGTCCATTGTGCCGAGCATTACAATATGGTTGTTCGATAAAACGGGAACCCTAACCGTGGGTAAGCCCAACATTGAACAGGTAGTTACCTTTGGCGCTTACAGCGAGGCGGAGTGTTTAAGCCTTGTGGCGGACGTTGAACGCAAGTCTGGTCACCCTATTGCCTCCGCGTTTCGTGGTTTTGCGAGTGATGTTGGGCAGGGTGTCGCAATCGAGAATTGGCACGAAGAACCTGGTTGTGGCATTACTGCGCGTCGTGCTGGGTTGTCGGTCTTGGTGGGTAAGCGGCAATGGGTGCTGCAGCAACTCAAGACAAAGCACCACACGGTCAACGAGTTTTTGTCTGCACGGCAAGAGGATACAGCCACCAGCGAAATTGTACTTGCGCTTGATGGACAGTTGCTCGCTGCCATTTACATCAGCGACGGATTACGCCCATCCAGCGCTGCAGCGTTGCAAAGACTTAACCACAGCGGGGCGCGGGTGGCGGTGGTTAGTGGCGACAAAGAATCTGTTGTCGCGCATGTCTGTGCTGAACTTGGTGTGGCCGACTTCAAGGCCAACCGCCTACCAGCGGACAAACTAGCCTTATTGCAAGACTTACAAAGTGCGCATCAGGTGGTGGCAATGGTGGGTGACGGGGTGAACGACGTGCCAGTACTCGCGGCCGCGGATTTAAGTATTGCTTTTGTCAACGGTAGCGAATTGAGTCAATACCACGCAGACGTAGTGCTGCTTAATGGTGACTTAGGTCAACTAGCACAACTGCTCGAGGTTGCGCGCAAAACAGTGTCGGTAACGAATCAAAATTTACGCTGGGCACTGCTCTACAATGGCTTGGCGCTACCACTAGCTGCGGCCGGATATCTTACTCCCTGGTTGGCGGCATTGGGCATGTCATTGAGCTCCTTGCTCGTGGTTTTGAATGCCTTGCGTATCCGCGCACACCGCCCTACAGTGTAGTAATTGCCCAACTTAGGGATAACTGAGAGACGATTCGACAGGTAAAAATTATATGGAAATTATTTTCTTATTGATTCCTTTAAGCTTGCTGCTGGTGGGCGTGGCAATTTGGGCCTTTTTTTGGGCTACGCGCTCAGGCCAGTTTGATGATCTTGACTCGCCAGCATTATCCATACTTGATGACGAACAAGCAGACGCCAATGACCGTGACGATTCGCCGCCGCATTAATCTATCCTGGCCAAAGTGTGAACTATCGGGCGAGGGGTGGGTGGCATGACTTTTTGGTCGGCTCTGATACTGGGCTTGATTGCTAGCCCTCATTGTGCAGGCATGTGTGGGGGGCTGCAGTTGGCGTTTCAGCGTGGCACCGAGTCACAAGTTACTCTGCGTTCTGCTGGCCAGCAACGCGTACATTTGCTGTTGCTGAATCTAGGACGCATCAGCACTTACGTCTTGGCAGGCGTGGCGTTTGCATGGCTCGGTTTGGGTCTGGTAAGCCAGTTGAATATTCCACAAATCAGCAACGTGCTAAGAACTTTTGCGGCCATCGTAATCTTGCTCATAGGCGTGCAGTTGTTATGGCAAAGTCATCGCCCTTTTTACTATTTAGAGGGCTTGGGCACCGCGCTCTGGCGGTACGCCAGTCGGTATATCAAGTTCGATAGCGGCCGCTACCAACACAGCTATATCAGTGGATTAGCCTGGGGCTTTTTGCCGTGTGGTCTAGTCTACGGCGTAGTTCTCAGTGCGGTGTTTGCCCCCGACTTGCTTGATAGCGGCTTTATTATGTTGGGTTTTGGGTTGGGCACCTTGCCCGTGATGCTGTTAACGGGTAGCGCTTATCAGGCTTTTCATGCGTGGCATAAGTCGAGCTCGGTGCAAATTGCTGGTGGGGTATTTTTTGTACTAGGGGGCGTGTTGATGCTGACCGCGCCCTGGTGGGTATCAAAAGAGTTTTTGCAAGATTACCCACAGTTGCTCAATCTAGTATTTTGCATCACGTGACAGTCCTACCGTCATTCCCGCTCTCCCACGGTCATTCCCGCGCAGGCGTGAATCCACATAGCATGCACAGTGCCAAGTAATGGGTCTGGGTCCCCGCCTACGCGGGGATGACGACGGGGATGACGGCTCGGAAGACGAAAGCTCTAGATTGCTACTCTTGGTCTGCCTTCGTTAGCAAAGTACGAACCCAATTATCCTGATCGTTTAATATGCGTGCCGCCTCTGCATGAAACACATTGTCCCAGTGTTCGTCTTCACCCGGCAGGGGATTATCCTCACGACTGTCTTTATCGACTGGCTCAAGGCCTAGCGACGCGCGGTACGCATTGAGCTCAGCTAGCGCCACAGTCTCGAGTTGATCGCGCTCTTGCTGGCGCTTTTCCAAATGCAATGACAATGTTTTACGATTTTTGTTAGCGATCACTCGTTCTGAGTTTTGTCGTAAAAATTGAAACGCTGGAGACTTTTGCGAGCGCTCAAAGTGATGCTTCTGTAAATCCGCCACTTGATCCGCGGGGATTTCACTGGCGGTGTATTGTGCTGGTGCCGTGGTTGTCCACGGTAGCGCATTATCCAACGATCGTTCGCCAAATTCTTCGTCCTCGGAACCTGAATTAAGTGCTATATCAGGCACTACACCCTTGTGTTGCGTGCTGTCCCCGTTGATGCGAAAAAATTGCGCCGTGGTGAATTTAAGCTGGCTCTCGTGAGCCACATAATCTCCGAAACGCAAAGCTGAGAGTCGTTGTACCGTACCTTTGCCAAACGAGCGTTCGCCAATCACGATGCCGCGACCATAGTCTTGAATCGCTGCGGCAAAAATCTCAGAGGCCGACGCGCTGTAACGATCAATTAAGACCGCAAGCGGGCCGTCATAAGCTACCCCTTGGTCGTCGTCGCGCAGTTCATGGCGCTTGCGGTTTGACTGCACCACTTGCACCACTGGACCCTTGTCGATAAACAAACCCGTAAGGCTGATAGCTTCATTTAAATAGCCTCCGCCATTACCGCGCAAATCGATGATCAACCCATCAGGGTTCTCAGCCGCCATCTCTTTAATGAGCTTGGCTACATCATACGTTGTAGCGGTATAGCTCTCGTTACTGCCCGGACTACCCGCACTGGAATAAAAAGAAGGAATGCTAATCACCGCATAACGCCGTTCGATTTCGGGCTCGGGAACCTCGACATAGCTAAGTTTTGCGGCACGGTCTTCGAGTTTGATTACATCCCGAATTATTGCAACTTCTTGCGCAGGACTACCAGGAGGGGCGTCACCATCAACAATATTTAATCGAACCTTGGTGCCTTTGTCCCCACGAATCATTTTTACCACATCGCGAAGACGCCAACCGATCACATCGATCATTTCGCCTTGGTCTTGCGCGACCCCAACGATTTTATCGTCAGTATCAATTTTGCCGCTCGATTCAGCAGGGCCGCCTTTAATCGTGCTGTTGACCACCGTGTAGTCATCTTCAGAGCGCAATTCCGCGCCTATGCCCTGCAACGACAATGACATGCTGATGCGAAAATTTTCGGCGGTTGCGTGCGACATATATTGCGTATGAGGGCCTATCTCTTTGGTATAGGCATTCATAAACCACTCAAATACATCATCGGCGTCTAACTGAAATATTACGTCGCGCTGACGGGTGTAGCGGCGGTTTAAGTTTTTGCGCGCTTCGCTTAACTCGGTTTCGCCAAGAATTTGCTGAATAAAGTCGTTTTTAATACGCAAGCGCCAGCGGTCGTCTAATTCGGTGGGCGTGCTGGTCCAATCAAGCTCCTCGGCGTCGATCACCATGCTCTCGTCCTTATCAAACGCAATGTCTTGTTCGATCAATTCGGTGATTTTCGCTGTGCGCTCGTCTAATCGTTTACGAAACGTTTTAAAGATAGTAAATGCTACTTCAGCGTCTCGACGTTTCAGAAAGTCGTCAATCTTGTATCGATAAGGCTCAAAACTGTCGATATCCGCTTGGCTAAAATATAATTTGTTCGGGTCTAGGAGTTCCAAATATGTATCAAGTACATTAGACGAAAACGTATCATCCAACACTCCTGGCTGATAATGGGCCTGCTGCAAAAAGAACAGCGTTTGATGAACATCTTCATGCAGCTCACGATTCATGGTGAGCTGGTCTTCGCTGATTTCTTGAACTTCGGCGCGCACGGAGAGATTGACACTTAGCGCGAAAGCGACATATGCCACGACCACCCCTATGCCAAGCGCATACAAGCTGCCAGATCGAAAAAGTCGAAAGATGAACGAAATAAAGCTGAAATTCATACGAGTGAGAACCTTGTAAGTGATCATTTTATAGGGCGATCGAGTTTGCGAGTTGACCATTAGTTTCGTCACCAAAACCAAAAAATCTTATCGCACCATTCATTATAGGGCAATCCGCCGTTTGAACAGCGTATTGTCTATCTAAATGGTAATTAGGATTGAAATGTAAAGTTCAAGCATTACACTCAAGCCCTAGGCGGAATCTACTTACCTTCTAACCAATCACTCAAAATGGAAGCTATGGAATCAATATTAAACGCATTACCCACCTTTTTAGTTGGCGTGCTGGTCGGCATCGTGGGAATGGCTATTTTTAATAAATTACGCGGGGGCTCCGCGAACCCGGCTACGACCAAGGATGCGTTCGACCAATACAAGGCTGATGTTGCCGAACATTTTACCGAGACCGGCAAAAAGTTTCAGAGTATGGCTACCCAATACCAAGAGCTTTACGAGCATTTGGCGGTTGGTGCGCATACATTGTTGGATAACGAAACAGCCGATCGAATGTTAGCGCCGCCGAAGAAGCCGACGGTCAACGCCAAGGCGGGCGAACAAGGTGGTTCAGCTAACTCTAAGAAGGGGGAACCCGCGGCTGATTCATCTACACGTAAATCGTCAACGGGCAAGCCCGAGTAACTCACAGGTCATATCGATCGTCTCTCCCAAGAGTCATTCCCGCGCAAGGCGGCCCCCCCCAGACACATTTGGTGCCTCAGTGTTAATCCGTGGATTAGCACCCAGGTAAACGAAGCGGCCTATTGTTCTACCGTATTCAACAACGTCACAAATTCAACAGCGCCATTCATCAACATTTGAATAGCGATGGCCACTAGGATCATGCCCATCAAGCGCTCAATGGCAATTAGCCCTCGATTCCTAAGGATTTTGGCAAGCGGCCCAGCCGCTAACAGAATGATGCCAGTCACCAGCCAAGCCACAAACACTGCGCCTAACCATTCGGGCCAGCGTTCTGGCTCGTTGTTCATAATTAAAAGCAGCGTCGCTAACGCCGAAGGGCCCGCCACATAAGGAATGGCGAGCGGCACAATAAAGGGTTCTTCTTCGTTGGCGTGCTTTTTTTGCCCCTCATCGTTCGGGAAAATCATTTTGATGGCAATCAAAAATAAGATCACCCCACCGGTGGTGGTGAGCGCGGGTTCTGATATGTTCAATGCCGACAAAAAGGCTTGCCCCGAAAACAGAAACAACACCATGATGCCCAATGCAATTATGAGCTCGCGAAAAATGACTCGTATTCGCCGCTCCACGGGCACGTTTTTCAGGGCCGTTAGATACAAAGGGATGTTACCCAAAGGATCCATAACTAAAAATAATAGTAAGGCCGCTGAGAAAAAGGTCATGGTGTTGTGTCCTGCTTCAGGTTAAAGGTCGTTGCGAGTCCGTGGACCAACTACCAACCGCATTGACGATCTTTGTTTTGCTCTTTAAGCCATGCGTTGAGCGGTGCGAAGTAATCGATAATCGCACTGCCGTCCATCTCACGCTGGCCCGTTAAGGCTTGCATGGCATCTGGCCACGGTTTGCTCATGCCCATCGCTAAAGCATCGCCCAGTTTCTTACCCGCTACTTCGTTTTCATAAATGGAGCACTCGTGTAATGGACCCGTGTGACCGGCCGCGTCGCACAGCGATTTATGAAACTGAAATTGCATAATGAATGACAAAAAGTAACGCGTATAAGGCGTGTTGCCAGGAATATGATATT
The DNA here is from genome assembly GCA_964407915.1 of uncultured Gammaproteobacteria bacterium. GTDB lineage: Bacteria > Pseudomonadota > Gammaproteobacteria > Arenicellales > Arenicellaceae > Arenicella. The sequence goes on along the minus strand of CAYOXK010000001.1, from coordinate 88,895 downwards.
TCGCCCCTGCATCAAAATCGGCTTCCGAGCGCGCGATCGGGGCAGCAATGCCCTGATATTCGGTGCGCAGTTTCCACCACCCTGCGTTGTATTCTTCAGGGCTGATTTCACCTGTGAACACTTTCCAACGCCACTCATCGATCATTTTTCCAAATGGCAAGAAGGCGATTTTCTCTAAAGCCAATTTCATTTGCTTATTGATGGTCGCTTCGGGGCTATCGACTACTTCGTCGATCAAACCTTTGGCTTTTAAGTAGCCAGGCGTCATCGACAATTGGATCGTGTCGCCGACCGCTTCGTGAAAACCATCGTGTGCGCCGCCTTTGAAGACCGACGGCTGATCCTTGTACATTAGAAAGTAGTAAATGTGACCTAGCTCGTGATGTAGAGTGCCAAACTGTTCTTCATTGATCTCAACGCACTGTTTGATGCGCGGATCGTTGCCATCATCTAGGTCCCACGCGCTGGCGTGACACACCACGTTACGATCCCGTGGCTTTACGATCATAGAGTTGGTGTAAAAGCTTTCAGGCAACTCGGGCAGCCCCAGCGAAGTGAAAAAGGCTTCCGCTGTTTGTACCATTTTGAGTTCGTCGTACCCTTGCTCCTTGAGTGCTGCCGTAACATCGAGCGATGCCACCCCAGCATAGGGCTCCATCATGGGATATAAATTATCCCATGTTTGCGACCACATATTGCCAAGCAGGTGCGCCGGAATTGGTTCAGTGGGCGGCACCTTGTCTTCGCCATAATGCTCGCCGAGTTTGGCTCGAACGTGGCAGTGTAGCTCATCGTAAAATGGCTTTACTTGGTCCCACAGACGGCGTGCTTCGATGGTGAAGGCTTCGGGCTCCATATCATAATTGGATTTCCAAACGTCGGCTAAATTATCGAAACCAAAATCTTTGGCACCCTGGTTCGCCAATTCCACAAAGCGTTGGTAGTCGGCTCGATACGGAGGCGATACAGTGCGCCATCCTTGCCACACGTCGAGCAGTTCGTCGTAATCACGCGATTCGGCTAATACTTTTTCCAGCTCTTGAATCTCGCGGCACAAGCCCGCTTCATTGCAATAGACGCCGGCGCCGTAAGCGCCTTCCATGCGGGTTAGAATTTCCGACAATTCGGCACGCAGTTTCGGGTCGTTGGGCGACGGGGCGGATGACCCGCGCAACATGAGCTCAATTGCGCGAGCTGTTACGGGATCCATATTTTTACCCTTAAAGCGGCGGGCACCGTTAAACACTTCACTTTCGAATGCCAACGCTCGCTCGCCGGCTTTAGCCGCTAAAATGGCGGTGTCGGGGGTTATATAGGTGCTGCGTACCCAATAGGCCGCGCCGACTTCTTTGGATAACTCCTTGCCTTCAGCTTCAACCCGCTTAACGTACTCAGCCGCGGTCTCCTTTTTCGCCCACGCGTTGCCGCTCGACAACGCTAACAGCACTAGCGCCAAGAGTGCGCCTGTGTGACGTACAATATTTAATGTTTTCATGGTTTTCTCCTAGTCAGCGCCGTGCATCATTTTTTTAATAATCGGCGATATTAATAGCATCACCAATGCAATAGCCAGGGCCGTGTAGCCCACATTGGTGTAAACGTCAGCATAAACGGCTTTAGCCGCGACCACATTGGTAATTTGGCCGCCAATAGTTTCGGCACCGGTGGTGCGCGCGATCACGCCTGCCAAATAATTCGATAGGCCTGAGTACAGGAACCAAGCGCCCATGGTCATTCCTACTACCCGAGCAGGCGCTAGTTTCGTGACAGCCGAGAGGCCTACTGGCGACAACATGAGCTCGCCCATCGTATGGATCCAATAGATCAAAAAGATAAAGTACACGGGCGTTAATCCGCTTGGCCCAGAGGTGGTCATACCGCCGACCAGTGCCAAAAAGCCCAGACCAGCCATTGCCACACCAAAGGCAAACTTCACGGGAGCCGAGGGGTTGAGGTTACGCTTGGCAAGCCAAATCCACAGCCACGCCAAAAGCGGCGCGAAGATAATGATATAGCCGGCATTGAGCGACTGAAATACCGGTGCGGGTACCGACCAGCCCAGCATTTCGCGATCAACTAAACGATCGGTAAACAGATTCAGCGACGAGCCTGCTTGCTCGAACAAAGCCCAAAAAGGAATTTGAGCCAGCACAAAGTAAATTGCGGCCAGCATGCGCCCGCGTTCTTCACCCTGCAGAGACACCACCGCATATCCAATGAGTACGGCGAGCATGATGATGCCAAGTGGCAACATGATGCCTCCCATTAGGTCGGGGTGCATTACCAAAAACATCGACACGCCAATAATGCCAAGTCCAATGAGGTAGCACATCCATTCGCGGTCGATGAATAAAAACACTTTTTCTTTTAATGCCGCTAATGAAGGTGGCTCAGCTCTGCCTTCTAACCAATGCTGGTAGCGCAGGAATACAAATAAGCCCAATCCCATGCCGATGCCGGCCAGTCCAAAGCCGTATTTCCAGCCGTACATGATGCCCAATATGCCACAGGTGATGGACGACAAGAACGCACCTAGATTGATGCCCATATAGAAGATCGTAAAGCCAGAGTCGCGGCGCGTGTCGCCAAAGCCATACAGCGAGCCTACTATGGTGGAAATATTCGCCTTTAAAAAACCGACCCCTGCAATAATCAGCGCTAAGGATAAGTACAGCACGTTGAGATAAAACTCTTCCGTTTCCACGCGCAAATTAATCTCGCTGCGGGGGATGGTGTCACCTAATCCAACCGCTGCGCCGTCTTCCAGCAGCAGATCTGTTTCGGTGAAATTAATATAAGAGCGAGCATCCCCATTAACGAGCAGTTGCCGTGCATCGCCGCCGCGGGCATCGAGTTCAATTTGGTAAGTGCTGCCACCGTATTCCAATATTTGTTTGGAACCGTTGCCTTCAAAGGCCATACCGAAGTGGCCTAAGACCAACAGAATCGCGCCAAAGGTTACCGCTTTGCGCGCCCCCAAGTAGCGATCGGCCAACGACCCGCCGATGATGGTCATTACATAAACGAGCGCGGTGTAAGCACCATACAACACGGCTGAGCGCTCATCCGAGAACAAGAAATGTTGGGTTAAATAAATAATCAACAGGCCGCGCATACCATAGTAAGAAAAGCGCTCCCACATCTCTGTAAAGAACAGAATGACCAGTCCCCGCGGGTGGCCAAAGATGGTTTTTTCGTTGGTGGTTGTGTTCATAGTTTTTATTATTGAGTTGGGTTCTTGTAGACAAGATCATGAAGGGGTCAATGCAATGTCTTACGACGATTTAATTGACGACCCGCCGAGTATATAAGATAGTTGGCGCTTCCTTAAGTGGCAGCTGTGATTATTCTGCTCAAGTCTAACCACTATTGCTGAGGCTCGATCCTCGCCTCTTTTGATTCGCAGTCCGAGTTTTCACTCGGTTTCACCTCAACCTCGTCGGTGATTTCGTTTTTATTTGCCTAAACTCTACGTCTACTCCTTATGCCAAACTCTTTGCTCAAAGCCTGCGCGATCGCGCTTACTTCAGTATTGCTTGTCTCTTGTGGTCAAGGCGAATCCAATGTTCAAACCGGCATTCGCGATGGCATTTTACATATCGGCAATGGTGGCGAGCCGCAGGGTTTGGATCCGCATGTGGTCACGGGGGTGCCCGAAAGTAATATCATTAATGCCATGTTTGAGGGGCTCGTCTATAAAGATGCTGCCACTTTAGAAGTGCAGCCTGGTATGGCGGAGTCGTGGGAGATCAGCGGGGATGGACGGGTGTACACGTTTAAAATTCGCAAAGATGTGAAGTGGTCTAACGGCGACGCCTTTACCGCTCACGACTTTACCTGGAGTTGGTGGCGTGCACTGCAACCAACGCTTGGTTCTCAGTATGTATTCATGTTTTTTCCAATTAAAAATTCTGAAGCCTTTTTTAAGGGCGAGGTCACAGACTTTGCGCAGGTGGGCATAAAAGCCCTAGACGACCACACTTTGCAAGTTGAACTGAATAATCCTACGCCGTATTTCTTACAGCTCATGGATCACTATTCAACGTATCCAGTACACCGCGCGACTATCGAAAAATTTGGTGAGCCGTGGGAGTCCTATACGCGCTGGACTCGGCCCGAAAATATCGTTACCAATGGACCCTTTGTGTTGGATTCGTGGCAATTGAATCGCAATCTCAAATTGTCCCCGAATCCTTATTATTGGGACCAAGACCGTATTAAGTTGAACGGTATTGTCTTTCACAGTATCGAATCGCGAACCACTGAAGAGCGTATGTTTCGCGCTGATCAGTTGCACTACACTTATGAGTCTTTGCTCGATCGAATTCCTTATTATCGCGAACACTATCCCGAGCGCTTACAAATAGCCCCTTATATTGGTACCTATTTGTTTCGTTTAAATACCAAGCTGAAAGGGTTGGACGATCCGCGGGTACGCAAAGCGTTGGCCATGACCATCGATCGCGACCGCTTAGTGAAAAATGTGCTAAACGATATCTTCACGCCCTCCTATGCCGTTACGCCGCCAGGCCTCTTGGGCTACCAGCCCCCTAAGTTGTTTGAGTATGACCCCGAGGGCGCGCGTAAGCTGCTTGCTGAAGCGGGGTATCCGAACGGCGAGGGTTTCCCGAGTTTTGAGTTGCAATACAACACACACGAACAGCATCGGAAAGTGGCGATAGCCGTGCAACAAATGTGGAATAAAGAGCTGGGCATTCAGGTAAGCCTGCAGAATAAAGATTGGAAAGTGTACTTAGACGATGAAGCGACGGGTAATTTTGATATTTCTCGGGGTGGCTGGATTGCGGACTATGTCGACCCGAATAGCTTTCTCGATATGTGGATAACGGGCAGCGAACTAAACCGCACGCATTGGGGAAGTCCAGAATACGACGAACTTGTTCTGCGTACGGCTCCACAAGCAAAAACCCGCGAAGAACGATTTGCCGCATTCTTTAAAGCCGAGACGATTATGCTCAGCGAAATGCCGTTTATTCCTATTTACACTTACGCCAGCCATCATTTACGCCATCCATCCTTGGTAGGTCTGCCACCCAATTTAATGAACTATTATAATTTTCGCGATGTGTGGCTCGACCCCAATTGGCAAGAACGGTCTACCCAAGGCGACGCAGAACTCGGGGGCGCCTTATGATTCGCTATACGCTGATGCGTTTGCTGCAAGCGATCCCGGTTTTGTTTGCGGTAATCACCGCCACCTTCTTTTTAATTCGCCAAGCGCCGGGTGGACCGTTCGATGCCGAGAAGCCCGTTATTCCGGCCGTTAAACGCGCACTCGAAGCTAAATACAACCTCGACCAACCCATTTTTCAGCAATACTTGAGTTACTTCAAAGATTTGTTGCAGGGCGATATGGGACCTTCGTTTAAATACCCAGGCTGGGATGTACACGACCTTATATTAAGTGGTTTGCCCGTAACGGCGGAACTCGCGCTTTATGCTTTATTGGTCGCGCTGGTCATCGGTGTGTTAGCGGGCTGTCTGGCCGCGCTTAAACCGAATAGTCCGCAGGACTACATCCCTATGTCTTTGGCCATGATTGGCATCTGCATGCCCACCTTTTTATTGGGCCCCCTACTCGTATTGATTTTTGGCTTTGGGCTTGGTCTTGTGCCTGTTTCAGGTTGGGGTGATTTACCTGGCGATAAAATACTACCCAGCATTACTCTTGGAGCCGCTTACGCCGCCTATGTAGCACGGTTAACGCGCGGTGGTATGTTGGAAGTGTTGAATCAAGACTATATTCGCACCGCTCGTGCCAAGGGTTTACCTGAGTGGGTGGTGGTGTGTAAACATGCGTTGCGCGGCGGACTCATTCCTACGGTCGCCTTTCTTGGCCCCGCGTTTGCGGGCCTGTTGGCCGGCTCCTTTGTGGTGGAAACTATTTTTCAGATTCCAGGTTTAGGGCGCTTTTATGTCCAGGCGGCGTTTAATCGCGACTACACCATGATTTTGGGCACGACCATATTTTTATCCACCCTGATCGTCGTGTTTAACTTATTGTCCGATTTGCTGGCTACTTGGTTAAACCCCAAGCTGCGCCAACAGTATCGTGGAGGTGCCGCATGAGCCAACCACAAACCATTATTTTAGCAGCCGAACAAGGGACCTCTCTGTGGGCCGATGCCTGGATACGCTTAAAGAAAAATAAGCTCGCTCTGGCCGGTTTATATGTAGTGGGCTTTTTGATTGTAATTGCCATCCTCACTCCTTGGATCGCCCCTTACGGTTACGAGGAACAAAATCTTGATTTAGGCGCGACGCCGCCCTCGTGGGCGCATTGGTTTGGTACCGATTTGTTTGGTCGCGACATGTTAACGCGGGTCATGTACGGCGGGCGGATTTCGCTCGCCGTGGGCATTCTCGCTACCTCAGTCGCTTTAGTGATTGGCGTGGCGTGGGGCACGGTAGCTGGCTATGTTGGTGGGCGCACCGACGCCGTGATGATGCGCATTGTAGATGCGTTATACGCGCTGCCGTTTATCATTTTTATTATTCTGCTGATGGTTGTATTCGGTAAAAGTATTCTTTTACTCTTTTTGGCCATTGGTGCGGTGGAGTGGCTGACGATGGCGCGTATTGTGCGTGGTCAAGTGCTAACAGTGCGCAATCAAGAGTACATCGAGGCGGCGCGCTCGATGGGATTGTCTACCCCCCATATTCTGTGGCGCCATGTGGTGCCCAATAGCCTTGGGCCCATTATTGTGTACGCCACATTAACCGTGCCACAAGTGATGCTGCTAGAAGCCTTTTTAAGTTTCTTAGGTCTGGGCATTCAGCCACCCATGTCATCATGGGGCTTATTAATTTCTTACGGCGCTGAGGTGATGGAAGACTCACCGTGGTTGCTGATTTTTCCGGGGTTAGCGTTATCTATTACGTTGTTTGCATTGAACTTTTTGGGCGATGGCCTGCGCGACGCTTTAGATCCAAAAGCGTCGAAAGATTAACTGAGCGGGTAGCGTGATGAGCAAAGATACTAGTACTAAAATGCCACAAAATAACAATGCCGCCTCCGCAAGCCTGCTTGAAGTGCGGCATCTCACCACCTGTTTTCATACGCGTAACGGCGTCGTGACGGCGGTAGATGATGTCAGTTTTAGCGTCGATAAAGGCGAGATACTGGGCATTGTGGGCGAGTCGGGTAGCGGTAAATCTGTTAGTTGTTACAGCTTGCTAGGTTTGATTCCCATGCCGCCTGGCAAAATCGAGTCGGGCACGGCGTTCTTTGAAGGCCGCGATCTACTCGCGATGAGCGACACTCAATTGCGGGCCGTGCGCGGTGACGAAATCGCCATGATCTTCCAAGATCCAATGACTAGCTTAAACCCATTCTTAACAATTGGCGAACAGCTGATCGAGCCGCTTATTTATCATCGTGGGTTTTCACGCCAAGCGGCAAAGGCACGGGCTATTGAATTAATGGAAGAAACCGGCATTGTGCAGGCCGCCGGACGGTTTGATTCCTACCCGCATGAGTTTTCGGGCGGTATGCGCCAGCGCGTGATGATTGCTATGGCGCTCATTAATGAGCCCAAGCTCTTGATTGCCGACGAACCGACGACGGCGTTGGATGTAACCATCCAAAAGCAAATTTTGGAACTGATTGCTGAGTTACAAAAGCGTCGCGAGCTCGCGGTTATTTTTATCTCGCACGACCTCGGTGTAGTACGGCATCTAGCCGACCGCGTTGTGGTCATGAAAGAAGGGCGCGTCGTCGAACAAAATGTTACGGAGTCGGTGTTTGCCAATCCGCAAGATCAGTACACCAAAAACCTGCTGGCCGCGATCCCCTCCGGTGAAAAAGTTAACCCAGATCTGCGCGGTAACGAAGTGTTATTGCAAGTAAAGGACTTAACTACGCAATTTTTAGATCGCAATACGGGCCAACCGTTTAAGGCGGTCGATGGGGTGTCGTTTCATGTGCAACACAACGAGATTTTAGGTTTAGTGGGTGAGTCAGGTTCCGGTAAGTCAACGATCGGACGTAGCATTTTGCAGTTGGTACGGCCCAGTTCGGGATCCGTATTGTTCGCCGGGGAAGAGTTGGTGGGACGAAGTGCTAAACAACTCAAACCAATACGCCGTCGTATGCAAATGATTTTTCAAGACCCGTATGCCTCACTCAACCCTCGCATGACTGTCTATGACACCTTAGCCGAGCCACTGCTCTACCATAAGGTCGCCACAAGACGTGATGTCGATGCGCACGTGCTGGCGCTTATGGATGATGTGGGTTTGGCTCGCACTGCGGTTAAAAAGTATCCCCATGAGTTTTCTGGCGGTCAGCGGCAGAGAATTGCCATTGGCCGAGCCATTGCCACGAAGCCCGAATTTATTGTGGCGGATGAGCCTGTGTCTGCGCTCGATGTCACCATTCAAAAGCAAATTCTCGATCTGATTATGCAGTTGGTGGAAAAACACAATCTAACGATGTTGTTTGTCTCCCACGATCTATCGGTCGTTCGTTCGTTATGCGATAGAGTGCTCGTGTTGCAGCACGGCAAAGTGATTGAAATAGGTGAAACCGAAACGCTCTGGGCGTCGTCTAACCACAAGTACACGCAACAATTGCTGGCGGCCGTGCATACGCTTTAGCCGCTGCGACCAAATTAATATAAAACCAAAAACGAGGCGATTATGACTAATCTAAATTCATCCAAGTTGCGCCGACTGATCTTTCTATGCGGCTTGGTAGCCGCCCTGGTTGGCGTGAGCAGCGCAGTGCACGCTGAGGACAAGGAAGGGCAGATCCGTTGGGACCTGACCGATCTGTATGCCGATGAAGCGGCTTGGGAGGCGGCGTTTACGGGCTTGCAAGCGAAAGTACGCGAGTTGTCGACGGATCAAAAAGGCTTTGGTAAGTCGGCGGCAAACGTGGCCGACGTGTTTGAAAAGCAATACGGTTTACTGCAAGAAGGTTATCGAGTTGCTCTTTATGCAAACCTATCGAATGATGAAGATCAAAGAGATGCAAGTGCGCAAGAGCGCGTTGCGCGCGTGTCGGCTTTGTTTACTGAGTTTAGCGAGGCTACTTCGTGGTTTGATCCCAATTTGATGGCGTTGGGCGAGAAGAAGCTGCGCAAATACCTTAAACAAGAGCCGCGCTTGGCGCCCTATGACAAATATATTCTGGATTTAATCGCAGGCGCGCCGCATTTGCTAGATGAAAAAGGCGAAGCGCTCATGGCGTCGGTGGGCGCAGTCACCAGCCGCCCCAATCAAATCTATGAATTATTGGCCAATGCCGATATTCAATGGCCCGAGATTACTCTAGCCAATGGCGAGAAAGCCACAATCACCCAAGCAGGCTATGCGGGCGCACGCTCGAGTCCAAATCGAGAGGATCGGAAAAAAGTATTCGATGCTTTTTTTAATACTTGGAAAAACTTTGAAGACAGTATGGGCGCCATCTTAGCGTCGGAAGTGCAGTCGAATATTTTTCAAGCGAAAGCACGCAATTATGATTCGGTGTTGCAGAAAGAGCTTAAACAAGAAAATTTACCTGAGGGCGTTTATCGGACCCTAGTGGCCGAGGTCAACAACAGTTTACCGACACTGCATCGCTACTTTAAGCTACGTGGTCGTATTCTTGGGATCGAGGAAATGCGCTACTACGATATCTATCCACCGTTGGTAGAGATGGATACTGACTTTGGCGTGGAAGCGTCTAAGCAAATCACGTTAGAGGTGCTTAAACCGTTGGGCGAAGAGTACAACGCGCATCTAGCAACCGCGCTTGATTCAAACTGGGCGCACGTATATCCACAGCCAGGTAAGCAGTCTGGTGCGTATATGAACGGTTCGGCTTATGGCTTGCACCCTTACGTGCTGTTAAACCATACCGACGACTACAACTCATTATCGACTTATGCCCACGAGTGGGGGCACGCAGTACATACGATGTTGGCGCAAGCTGAACAGCCGTTTAGTAAAGCGTTTTACTCAACTTTTACGGCGGAGATTGCGTCTACTATTAACGAGATTTTGCTTGAAGCGCACTTGATCGCGAATGCGCAAAACGACGACGAAAAATTGTTCTATCTCGGTCAAGCCTTGGAGTCGATTCGCGGTACATTTTATCGACAAACGATGTTCGCAGAATTTGAACTGGCGATTCACGAGGCCGCAGAGCGTAACGAGCCACTAACGGGCGCGGTGTTGACTCAGATGTATGCCGATTTATTAAAGAAATACCATGGCCACGATGAGGGCGTACTGCTAATTGAAGAGCCGTACACGATGGAGTGGGCGTACATACCGCATTTCTATTATGATTTTTATGTATTCCAGTACGCGACCTCCATTTCGGGAGCGGCTTGGTTCGCTGAAAAATTCTTGGCGGGTGATGAATCGGCGCGTGACGCCCTGATTACGGTGCTCAAAAAAGGTGGTTCGGATCATGCGTATCAGATTCTCAAGGATGCTGGGTTAGACATGGCAACGCCAGAGCCCTACCAAGCCTTGGTGCGGCGTATGGAAGATGTAATGGATCGAATCGAAGTTATCTTGGATAAGAAAGCCAAATAAGCACCATAAATATAACGGCACGGCTGCGTGAATTAATCGGCCAAGTTGTTGAATGGGTGCGTAGGCTTTAGAATAGCCCCGTTAACGAAATGCGGGCTAAGTGCTAGCCCAGTCGTCGTTTGATGACTGGGCTTTTTGCTTTTTACTGATCAACTTTTTGTTGAACAGCTTTGATCGGACAAGCCCAATGCGCCAATGTGCGCTTATGTGGCTAGCAATGATAGCCACATAATCACCACATGAATTTATCTAGGAAAATACTCTATGAGTGATGAACTCCAGCGGCTTACTAACGCCGGCCGGCAGGCTTTGAGCCAAAAAAATGGTCCTTTGCTCGAACAGGTGCTCACACACTTGCAAAGGCAATTCCCCGATGCGGCCGAGACGTACTATTTATCCGGTGTGGTGCTGCGTACACAACGTCAAGTGCCCGAGGCAATTGAGGCCTTCAAACGCGGTTTAGAGCGTGATGCGCAACGTTATGACATTGCGGTAGAGCTTGCCAATATGTATTCGATAAGTCGCCAAAATGGTTTGGCGGCTGAGTTGCTCGACCACTATGCCCCTGCGTTACAGAATAGCCCTCGGTATGCAGATTTGGCGGGTACGGTGTACACCGAAATTGGCTTATCAGATAGGGCTTTACCGCTTTTTAAACGTGCCTGCGAGCTGCAGCCCGAAGCGCAGATATTTAAAGCCAATCTTGCGACCTGTGCTGTTTTTGTGGGCGATATTGATCTAGGCGAGCAATTATATAAGGAGCTGATTGCACAAAACCCTGATCATCGTAAAAATCACTATCAACTCTCGCGTCTTAAAAAAGCGGTGAATACAGATCACATTGAGCAAATGTTGGCGGTGATCAAGGATTCAGACGATACAGCTAGAGATGTGCCCATCTTTTTTGCGCTCGGTAAGGAATATGAAGACTTGAGTGAGTGGGATAAAAGTTTTGAGTATTATCAAAAAGCTTGCGCGGGTGTGCATGCGCAAACGGGTTACTTCGTGCAGGAGGACATAGCGATTATCGACACGGTTATCAAGCAATTTGACCGCGACTATATAGAGGCTGCAAAACAACGTAATGTTGAACGTGGAGACACGCTGAACCATGCGGCAACGCCGATATTCGTCTTGGGGCTGCCACGCACCGGCACCACACTCGTTGAGCGGATTCTATCCAGCCATCCTCAAGTAGCCAGCGTGGGTGAGACCTTGTTTTTACAGATGGCCGTGCGTAAATTGGCGGGTGTGACGGGCGCAGGACGCATTGACGGCGCGGTTTTAGAAGTGGCTGCGAAGAGTGACCCGCTCGCATTAGCCGAGGACTATATTGCGTCCATTAAGTATCGCTTGGGGGCAGAACCGTTTTTTATTGAAAAGCTGCCTTTCAATTTCTTGTATTGCGGTCTCATCGCGGCGGCGTGGCCTGAAGCGCGCTTCGTGCACCTGGTGCGCCACCCTATGGATGCCTGTTTTTCAATGTATAAACAGGTGTTCACTTGGGCCTATAAATACTCCTATTCTTTGGATGATTTGGGCGAGTACTATGGCGCGTATGACCGGCTTAGCCAACACTGGCAAGCGGTCCTTGGCGAACGTTTTCTAGAAGTTCGGTACGAAGACCTAGTGAGTGCACAAGAATCTCAAACGCGCCGGTTGCTCGATGCTTTGCATCTGCCATTCGATGAGGCGTGTTTAGCCTTCGAGAAAAATCAAGCGCCCAGCGCGACGGCTAGCTCGGTGCAAGTGCGCTCTAAAGTGCATCAAGGTTCAGTGGGTAAGTGGCAACATTATGCGCAGCACCTTAAACCGTTAGAACATAAGCTGAGAGCGGCCGGCATCCATTTCGAAACCGAGTAGAATGAGCACTAATCGCGCGCAATTAAGTCAGCAAGCGCGAGTTGCGCTGAGCCGCGGGGATGTTGCTGCGGCACAAGGCATTGCGCGCAATCTGTTGGCGGCGACGCCGCTTTATGCTGATGGGCACTATTTGATGGCGCGTGTGGCGTTAGCACAGCGGCAAGTAGCGGCGGCCCAACGCGCATATCAAGAATGTTTAAAACTCGACGCCCAGCGGATGGACGCCGTAACAGAACTCGCTGATTTGTGGTTAAAGTTGGGCGAGCATGGACGCAGCTTTAATTTACTCAAAGCCAATTTTGACGCACTACGCACAACCTCAGGCGCAGCCTTTGCAGCGGCTGAGCTGTTGAGTCGATTAGCGATGCACGAACGTGCGTTTACGCTGTATCAGCGTGCCAACGAGCTCCAACCCAATGTGCCCCGCATTGAAGCGGGCTTAGCCGCAAGTGCCACCAAAAATGGTGAGATCAGCCAGGCCGAAGCGCTTTACGAAAAATTGCTTGCGGCTAACCCCGCGCATCAACGTAATCACTACGAGTTGAGCCGTCTGCGCCGCGCAACCTCGCGAGCTCATGTTAATACAATGTTGGAGCAATTAAATAGAGCTCAAGAGCCGCGTAAGGGTGGTGCAGAGACGGAAAATCATATTTTCATGCATTTTGCGATTGCTAAGGAGTTAGAAGACTTGGAAGACTGGCCGTCCAGTTTCAGTCATTATGCTAAGGGCGCTGAGTTAGCCGCAGTAGAGTGCGCCAAAGCGGGTTATTCGGTGGCCGAGGATCTAGCGGCTTTAGAAGCGTGCCAAACCGTGTACACGCAAGATTGGCTTGAGGATGGTGCCGACCCGCAGCCCAACGCAATGCCGCAGGCTGCCGGAACACCTATATTTGTCGTGGGGTTGCCGCGCACAGGAACCACCCTCGTTGAGCGTATTCTGGCGAGCCACTCGGCAATATCCTCGGCCGACGAAACCTTTTTCATGCAAGCGGGCGTGGCTAAATTGTCGAATACTCTCGGTCAACCCTTGGCAGCAACATTACGCGCTGCAACGCAGATACCCAGCGCGGATTTGGCGGCTCACTATTTGCAAGCGGTTGCCTATCGAGTGCCTGACTCGCCATTTTTTGTGGATAAGTACCCGTTTAACTTCTACTACCTCGGGCTAATTGCACGCGCTATGCCACACGCTAAAATAGTGCTCTTAGAGCGCGATCCCATGGATGCCTGTGTGGCGATGTTCAAGCAACCCTATTTTAAGTTCTCGTTCCGTTTGGACGATCTAGCAGACTATTATTTGGCCTATAGGCGTCTTGTGACATACTGGCAGACGCTTATTCCCACTATTCACGTGGTGAAGTACGAGGACTTAATCAGCAACACCAACGATGAAATTGACCGGCTGCTGCACTTTGTTGGTGTGGACGTTGAGCCCGAATGCTATCGTTTTTATGCCGCGCGCGGAGCATCAGCTAGTGCTAGCTCTGTGCAGGTTCGGGAAAAAGTGCACTCGCGCTCAGTGGGTAAGTGGCGTCACTGGCGAAATGAGCTGAGTGTATTAGCGGAACGCCTTAACGGTTGATTGATCTCGATGTGTCTAATCGCGGCTCTTTAACGACATAATTGCGCACGCTAAGCTCCGCGCGATCGTTGCCAATATTTCATGCCTGCGTAGCCGCTGGGTCTTTTGACCGCCGTAATGGACAGTTGTCTCGTGATTTAGGTGGTTTTAACACCAAAACCCTGTTTTTTTAACCACAAATTCATACTATCTTAAACTGCTTGTAATAATGACAAAGATCATTTAATGTCCTGCCATGGGATTTGTGATGGCGCCATTCGGTGCCAACGAAAGCCTTAAAACCAGTGTAAAACGGTGCTTTTTGGGTTATTGCCGTACCTCGGTGACAACTGCTCTTAATGATCAACGATGATCAGCGATTATTTAAGGGACGACTGCTTTACATCTAACTGCATTTAATGTGCATTTAATGAGTTAGCTTAGGCAAATTAACGGGTTTTGATTACGTTTCGATGTAACGAGCTCATTAAGGCGCATATCGATAACTATCGAATAAGAGTTAACTCAAACAAATCAATACATTGAGGAGTGTGAAAAAATGTTATTTGAGAAAAAGCCTTTGAGCTTTGCCGTCAGCTGCGCTTTAACGGGCGTTGCAGTCAGCATGGTGTCTATGCAGGCAACTGCACAAGACGCTGCTGATGAAGACAGCGTAGAGCCATTAGAAGAGGTGTATGTTACAGGTTCGCGTATTGCGCGTCCTAACCTCGATAGCGCAAGCCCAGTAACGGTGTTAACCAGTACTGAACTTGCTGTAACAGGTAATACCGACATCGGTGCTTTGCTGCAACGTTTACCGTCTGCGGCCGGTTCACCAATCGGTACTACTACTAACAACGGTGGCGACGGTTCAGTTCGTGTTGACCTACGTGGTATGGGCTCAGCGCGTACTCTGACGCTGGTAAACAACCGTCGTACAGTAGACCAAGGTGACTATCAAACGATTCCATCAAACATGATTGAGCGCGTCGAGATTTTGAAAGACGGCGGTTCAACATTGTACGGAACCGACGCGATCGCTGGGGTTGTGAACATCATTACGCGTAAGAGCTACGAAGGTTTAGAGCTTTCTGTACAGCGTAATGAGTATGACAACACTGATGGCGCTGAAAACACTACATTTGGTATTTTAGCGGGTAAAGAGTTCGACAACGGCAATGTAACGTTTGGTATTGAATACGTAGACCAAGACGATGCGTTCCAACGTGATACTCCTTGGGAATTTTTGAAAGATTCGTTCTATATTTACCCAGAAGGCTGCGAAAACAACTTGCTTGAGCCATACCCAACCGGTTGTTTCCGTATAGGTTCATCAAGTACGCCACAAGGCGGTTTCACGTTTATTAACCAAGGTTTGTTTAATATTGCAACACCTGCCAGCGGCCCTTATCAATCGGGCGTGTTTGGTACCGGACGTGGTCCAAACTACAACTACGCACCGGTTAACTACTTCCAAACTCCGTTTGAAAGAACCAATTTGTTTGCAACGGCTGATTTTGAAGTTACAGAAGATATTAAGTTCAAGTCTGAGCTACGTGCTAATACACGTACGTCAGCGCAAGAGCTTGCGCCGCTTCCATTCTTCTCTACGTTTGGTAGCCCAGCCCACTCGGGTGTGTTTGAAGGTACAGCTTATAATGGTGTGCATCAAGACAACTACTATCTGCGTCAAGCGGTTGATCGCTACAATGCGGCCACTGGTGCAGGCTTAGTGTATGAGCCAGTGCGTGACTTGCGTCGTCGTATGATCGAAACCAATCGTCGCTTTGAGCAAGACGTTACTCAATTCCAGTTCGATATGGGTCTTGAGGGTGAGTTCAACGGCATGAATTGGGAAGTGTATGCAAACAAAGGCTACAACGCGACTCAGTTTGTTGACTTTGGTCAATTCTCTGGCCCATCGCTCTTCAATGCGTTAGGCCCATCGGCTGACTTGAATGGTGATGGACGTCCTGAGTGTTATACCGACATCAACGATCCGAATACCTTAATCGCAGGCTGCGTACCATTGAACATGTTCGGTGGTGGTGTGGTTGAGCGTGCAACGGGTAATACGGTCACTGATACGGTTACTCAAGACATGTTGAACTACGTGTCGATTGACTTAGTAGACAACCTACGAAGTGAGCAAGCGCAGTATGGCTTCTTCCTCGATGGTCAATTCGGTGAGCTACAAGGTGGCGCGATCGGTTGGGCGACGGGTTATTCATACCGTAAAGAAGAAGGTAAGTTCACTCCTGATTCTGCCAAGTTCCAAGGCACGGTAACGGGTAACAAGTCTTCGCCTTCTTCGGGCAGCTTAACCAACCAAGCGGTCTTTGGTGAGGTGCGTTTACCGTTCTTTGATAATGGCGAGCAAAGCTTTATTATTGAGGCGGGCTTACGTTATGACGATTGGGATGCATTTGACGGCGACGAGACTTATACGTTGAAAGCCGAGTTTAATGCGACTCAAGAGCTCAAATTGCGTTCAACTTATGGCACCGTATTCCGTGCTCCTGGTTTGTTTACATTGTTCGGTGGCATAGTAGATAGCTTCCCAACTGTGAATGACCCATGTGCGATTGGAGCGGGTCAAGCTCTACCAGCGGGATGCGCGCAAGTTGCGGTACAAACTGACCCACAAATCTTGACTCGAGTTGGTGGTAGCCCATTTGTTACGCCAGAAACGGGTGAGACCTTTACTGCGGGTATCGTTTGGACGCCAGAGATTGATAACCATAATGTTAGCTTAACGCTGGATTACTGGGATATTCAATTGGAAGACGGTATTGGTTCTTTGGGTGCGCAAGCAATCTTGAATCAGTGTCACGTTGACGGCAACCAAAACGCTTGTGATCTAATTACTCGTAGTCCAGTTGACTTCAGCGTAATCTCACTGCTTAACGGTGCATTGAACCTCACGGAACAAGGCGCTAAAGGGGTTGACGTTGAGTTGGTTTGGGGCACTGAAAACAGCTTAGGAACATGGGATGCCAAATTGCTTTGGACTCATGCTTTAGAGCGTAGCCGTGTAGCGATCCCAGGTGAACCAGAAGAAGATCTAGTTGGCCGTTATACTGACACAACCGCTGCTGATGGTGGCGCGCGTCCAGATGACAAAGTTAACTTCTCGCTTGCTTGGGGTAACGATGCGGGTTTAACCGTTACTTACTTGGCTGAGTGGATCGGTGGAATGGATGCAGACACGTTCTGTAACTGTGGTGCCGGTAACCGTCCAGATGGAACTTATGTTCAAGAAATTGATTCTGAGCTCTATCATGACCTCGTTCTGGGATACCAAGTTAATGACAACCTACGAGTATCAGGTGGTGTTACCAACGTAACTGACGAAGCGCCTCCGTTCATCGAAGTAGGCTTCAACGGTGGTACTGACCCAGCCACATACCGTGAATTTGGCCGTGGATACTATCTGCGCCTAGTTTACGAAATGTAAGCTTGTCTTAAAAATATGGTTGCTGAGGTGAGGCGCGAGTCTCACCTCAGACTAACAACCAAGTGAGCGGTGTTGATTTTCTTTATCGCGAACAAAATAGAAATGCCTCGATTCGTCGGGGCATTTTTTTGTCTGCGGTTTCTTACTAAGCTTGTAAGCTGAGCTCTTAAGTACTAAGCCAATGAAAACTAATGAGGCTCTGCGAAGGGAAGGCGCGAGGGTGGTCGAATGACTATTTAAAGTAGAACCTTGAACTGTAGGTGGTGCCCCGTGGTGGGATGACTCACTGTTTATCCAAAGATTCAGTGTTCTACAAGGTTCACGTTAGAGCGCTGGACCACAACTCATCAATTAAGGTGAGGTCGAGGAGAGCTTCGGCTCTTTTTATCTGTTCGGCATTATCGTCTGTCGCTACGCCAATATCACGTTGCCAAACGTAGGAAAAATGCCGCAATGCTAAACGCGGATTTTTCGCTAAAGAGCTTTCGATGCACAATGTGGGTGCATCGCCACAAAGTATCCAAAAAAAGTTGTTAACGTTGCCTTTTATACGCGCTTGGCCAATCACCAACGTTTCTGGTAACGCCCAAGCCGGCTTTGCCTCTATGAGCAACTCATCGAATACGCCTCGGTCCATCAACTCGTAGATCGCATTGCTCAAACACGCACTAGCCCAGGTTTTTACTTGTTCATTCATAATAGATAAAACCAGTTAGGTCGACTTCTGGGCGCAAAAGACCCAACCTAACATTTGGCCGCCTTGCGTATCGAATAGGTCATCCGCGATGGTGATGTGAAAACCAGCGTCCGTGAAATCTGTTTTAAGTTTAGCTTGCTGCTCATTGCTCAGAGCTGCTTTGAGCATAGAGGCCATACGGGTTTGGTACGTCGTCAACTCGCTTTGCATTCTATGTAACCATTCAAGGACTTCAGCCTCATGATATTTGGGCATGTTCTCGACGATTTGGGCTACATCGTTATACAAACGATGGATAGTGCCAGCGGTTACGTCGATACCATAGAACTCTAAGATATCCTCAACGCCTCTCACCGCCGCGTTAAATGATACGGCTTTTCGTTTAAACTCAATTTTGTCTGAATCTTCGTTGCTCCGCATGACCTGGTAACCCGCTTTTAAGAGTGTGCCCGTTTGCTCAAGCAACCCCGTGGCTAGCATCTGCGTTATTGCATCGTAGTTCGTCCGACTCTCATGCTCGATTACGCTGGACTGCCTATGCATGACAAATATCGCATAGCCGCCTGGAGCCACTAATCGCATAGCTTCGTTAAAAGCATTTGTTCCAGCGTACTCAATGCCAAATTGACTCACCACAAGATCAAATGAGCTCGAGTCTAAGTCAATTGGATCCATGTTGCTGCACACCGTAATAACATGCGGTAGTCGCTGCTTAATATTGTGCAAGGCGGAAGTGGACACATCCAAACAGGTTTGCGTGAGCGAGCAGGAGCCTTTGATTGAATGGGCGAGTTCCGTTAACGCGCCGTTGCCGCAGGCAAGGTCGATCATACTAATCGCCTGAGATTCACTCAACACCGTGTTGAGCCTACGCGTCCAAAAGTCCTGCAATGCTGGCTGACTAATACCGAGATCAGCATAGGCATGTCCCGTTTTGTCGCCTTGCCAATATTGGTCCCAAGCACTGGACACCGATTCGTTTAATGGCTGCATAGTAATTTAAAGTATTCGCATCTATATCTGATGCTATTGTAATTCATAATCATTGCATGCTGACCGTTCAGCTAAAAAAAGCCCAAGAATGTGCAGGATTTCGGTATGAGAATCGTATCTAAGACGAAGCATAGAATAAATGCCTCAGTAAATTGACTAAACTGGAGATCAAATCATGACTAAAATTCAAAACAATGTTGCGTATTCACTCACTTTGGCACTGTGCTTTATGGGTATATCGCTATCGACACAGGCGCATAATCATGGCGGAGATGCCGAGGGGGCTAAGCAGCCCAACAAAATGGAGCACCGCATGCATGAACGCCATAAAAAAATGGAAGACTTTATGCTGGCTAAGGTCGATACGAATCAAGACGGCAATATCGATGAAAATGAATTTATGACCAATGCCAAGGAGCGTTTTGATTTAATGGATGCAAATGGTGACGGCGTCGTTACTCCCGAGGAGCGCCAAGAAGCGAGTCGAGCGATGCGCGAAAAACATCGCGAAGCAATGAAGGCCGCGAAGGAAGCCTATACAGAAGCTAAGGAATAGCGAAAGCGATTGCAAGCGCCTGTCCACGATGAGCACGGAACTCGCCAGCAAGTCAGATGAAGACCTCGTGGAATTGGTGTGTCTTGGAAATACACAGGCGTTTGCTGTGCTCGTTAAACGGCATACTCCACGTTTTTATCAGTACGCGGTACATACTTTGCAGTCGCGTGCTGACGCGGAAGACGCAGTACAAACCGCATTTATCAAGCTGTGGCAGCATCCTCATCGCTTTCATTCTGGCAAGTCGCGATTTACTACCTGGTTCTATCGCGTGGTACTCAATGAATACCGCGATCAGTTGCGACGGGTGCGCAGTAACGACCAACGCATTCAAACATTTGTAGATGAACTCTATGCCCATCAGCGCAGTGAAGTATCCGGCGAGGATGAAGGCCTACACGACCGTCGCACCACCCTGGCGCGGCAATCGGCTTTGGAATATGGAATGAGGCAGTTGGCCGAGCGCGAGCGCGATGCACTCAATCTAGTGGTCTTTAATAACGTGCCGCAATCCGAGGCCGCCGAGATTGTGGGCGTGAGTCTTAAAGCGCTCGAGTCTATATTGGCTCGGGCTAAGCGCAAACTGGCCGCCTTAGTCAGTCAGTCAGATGGACAATTTGAGTCAGAACTACTTACCGTGACGCGGTACGCGAAAATAAGCTAGGGGGAAAAAGTTATGCAGAACGATCATCATCCAACAAACGTTTTCGAGCCCTTACAACGACTGCCGATGTCGGCTCCCGAAGATTTGGCCGAGCGCATCATTATGTCTGCCCAAGGGCTCGAACAGTTTCCTGTTACCTCGGTCCACGAGAACGCAAAAGCAACCCGGCCAGAGCCTAACTACTCACAACGTCTCGCTCGATCTCTATTTGGTGCTCGGCCTGCCTGGGCGATGACAATAATGGTGTTGGCGTTAGCTAGCGTTTTCGTCACTGTTGACTTATGGCGGCCGCAAGCACGTCAGTCACCCAATCCTTTCGCCGAGATGGGCACGCAGGAGCTTGCGTTGGTTATCGCCAACTTAGAACTACAGGAAATCTGGCTGCTTCAAGACGAGCTTATTTCTCTCTAGAATTTAGTTAGCGCACTATTGATGGCGTTAAGCACTCTTGTCCATTAGCAAGCTGACAACGTTAACTGATCTATTTTGCCTGCATTGGGGCTGCTTCAATTTGTTAAACTAACCCATCTTTTTTTAATTTAGAAAACAGGTCTTGTTTAGATGAATCAAGTGTTTATTGTGGCGGCAACTCGCACGGCCATCGGGAGCTTTGGTGGTACGTTAAAGGGTATGAGTCCAGCCATGCTAGGCGAACACGTTACTCGCGAAGTGGTAAAGCGCAGTAAGGTCGACCCCGCCTCAATTCAGTCGCAAGTAGTGGGGCACGTAATTCGTACCGACATAAAAGATGCTTATATTGCGCGGCGCATCAGTCTGAATGCGGGTCTGCCAGTGCATACTCAATCGCTCACCTTAAACCGTTTGTGTGGATCGGGCTTAGAAGCGATTACGTTTGCGAGCCAGCAAATTCAATTGGGTGAGGTAAACGTAGCGGTGGCGGGCGGTACCGAAAGTATGAGCTCGGCCGGACACTTGCTTACTACCAATCGGTGGGGGCAAAAAATGGGCGACGGGGTTATTCAAGATGAACTCACTGGCGCCTTAACGGATCCGTTTGGCGTGGGACATATGGGTGTTACCGCCGAGAACCTCGCGGCCAAGTATTCGCTTAGCCGTTCACAACAAGATGAATTTGCTCTATTAAGTCAGCAACGTGCGGTGGCGGCCATCGAGGCAGGCCGCTTTGTAGAGCAAATTACACCCATCACGATTCAGAGCCGACAAGGTGATGTGGATTTCGCGGTGGATGAACACCCGCGTGCAAGCACTAATCTTGAAGGATTGACGTCGTTAAAACCTGTTTTTCTAAAAGACGGCAGCGTCACGGCTGGCAATGCGTCGGGTATTAATGATGGCGCGGCGATGGTGATGCTCGCAAGCGAGACGGAAGTTTCTCGTCAACAACTACAACCGTTGGCGCGTGTGGTGTCGTATGGGCGCTGCGGTGTGCCTAATGAAATAATGGGGATTGGTCCTGTGGGAGCAACCCAGATTGCTTTGAATCGCGCAGGTTTGAAGATTGCCGACCTAGATGTGATTGAATCGAACGAAGCGTTTGCCGCCCAAGCTTTAGCCGTGGCAAAGGAACTAAACTTTCCGATCGAACGCACCAATCCTAATGGGGGAGCGATTGCCTTGGGTCATCCCATTGGTGCGAGTGGTGCCGTATTGATGACTAAGCTCGTATACGAATTGCAGCGCGTACAAGGGCGTTATGGTTTGGCAACGCTGTGTATCGGCGGCGGCCAAGGTATTGCGATGATTGTTGAGGCCGTCTAATTGTGATTCGGTGGCGCCACGCTAGGCGTACTCAATGTCGACAATAAGCACTGACTTTTTATGACCGCCTAAGTCGATCTCGAACTCGTCATCAACGCTCTTTTTTAGCAGCGCCCGCGCCAGTGGCGAGTCCATCGAAATATGCTGATTCGCCGTATCCGTTTCATCGGGGCCGACGATTCGGTAACGCTGTTCTACCTGATCGATTTCGAGTGTGACCCACGCACCAAAGAAAACCTGCTGCTGATTGCCCACTTGTTCTATGATTTTTAGATCTGGCAGGCGTTTTTGTAAGTAGCGAATGCGACGGTCTATACCAGCCTGTTCTTTCTTGCGGTAGATATACTCGGCGTTCTCGGAGCGATCACCTTCAGCAGCGGCCGCCGCTAGAGCATCGTTAACAATGCGCCGCTTACTCCATAGAGCCTTAAGTTCGTTCTCTAAGCTCACGTATCCCTGCCGCGTAATGTACGCAGAAGATCTCGGAGGTGGTGGGCGCCATCGTGTCATAGTATTTTTGTCTAAGCTGGAATCGTTTAAGGCCTATTAAGGCTTGATGAGTTTAATAGGCTCACGCATACTCTTCCACCGTTTTCGTTTTTGAGTGCCTCGATGAACCAAGGACAGCTCCTCGAGCAAGCCCACACAGTATTGCGCGAAACCTTTGGTTATGGCCAATTTCGCCCGCTGCAAGAACAGGTTATTGCCAGCGTATTTGCGCGCCAAGACAGTTTAGTGCTAATGCCTACGGGCGGGGGCAAGTCCCTGTGTTACCAGGTGCCCGCACTGTGCTTACCCGGCCTTACGATTGTGGTGTCACCACTCATTGCTTTAATGCAAGATCAAGTGGGAGCCTTGCGTCAATCGGGCGTAGCCGCGGCCTATCTTAATTCTAGCTTATCAGCGAGTGACAGTGCGCAAGTCATTCGCGAACTGTACGAAGGACGCCTTAAACTCTTATACGTGTCGCCAGAAAGACTGTTATCCGAATCCACCCTAGCGCGTCTTGCGCAAACAGAAGTTAGCCTAATCGCCATCGACGAAGCGCACTGCGTGTCACAATGGGGGCACGATTTTCGTGTGGATTATTTGGGCTTACATGTCTTAGAGCAGGCTTTTCCGAACACCCCACGCATTGCCCTAACTGCTACGGCGGATGCGCGCACCCAAAGCGAGATTATTCAGCGTCTGGCGCTTAACGACCCACAGCGTTTCCTGTCTAGTTTTGATCGCCCAAACATACGCTATCAAGTAAAAGTAAAAGGCGATGCAAAGGCGCAACTGCTCACCTTTTTAAGTGGCTATCGTCGGCAATCGGGCATCGTGTATTGCATGTCGCGCAGTCGTGTTGACACAATGGCGGCTTGGTTACACGGCAAGGGATTTAAAGCTCTCGCCTACCATGCGGGTATGGACTCAGCGACACGTGGAAAAAATCAACACGAATTCTTGCACGCAGATGATGTGATCATGGTGGCAACCGTGGCGTTTGGAATGGGTATCGATAAGCCCGATGTGCGCTTTGTGGCGCACCTCGATTTACCCAAGAGCTTAGAGGCCTACTACCAAGAAACGGGTCGCGCAGGACGTGATGGCCTCCCGAGCGAGGCCTGGATGGTGTACGGCTTGCAAGATGTAATGCGCATTGTGAAAATGGTGCAAGATTCCAATGCGAACGAAGAAGTTAAGCGCGTCGAGCGAGCCAAAATTAATAGCTTGCTCGGCTGGTGCGAAGCAACGACTTGCCGGCGGCGCGCGTTGTTGCTGTATTTTGGCGAGCAGAGCGAAGGGGGGTGTGGCAACTGCGATATCTGTTTACAACCGCCGCGCACATGGGACGCGACCGAGGCCGCACAAAAACTGCTTTCTACGGTCTATCGTACCGGCCAACGGTTTGGCTCTGGGCAAGTAATCGATGTGCTCAGAGGCAAAGATACCGCCAAAGTCAGACAGTTTGGTCATCACACGTTAAGCACCTATGGGATTGGAGCCGAACTGCCAGACGCACAGTGGCGGTCTATTCTGCGGCAATTACTCGTACAAGGTTACTTGAGCATTGATGAGTCACAATACGGCGCGATTGTCCTGCAAGAGAAAAGTCGAGCCCTACTCAAGGGCGATCTGAAACTCTATTTGCGCGAAGACCTGTTGGCCGCTGCTGAAACGCGTCGGCAAGGAGGTAATACTGCTCGTAAAACCGCCGTTGCACCCGAAAATGAAGACCTGTGGGAAGCCTTGCGCGACAAGCGACGCGAACTCGCTGACGCGGCGGGAATACCACCGTATCAAATATTCCATGATGCAACGCTAATGGAAATTATGCAGTTCAAGCCCAGAACCGCCGAGCAGCTTCTGCAAATAAACGGCGTGGGAAAACATAAACTCGAACTTTATGGTCCAGCGTTTTTAGCCGTTCTCGCCGAAGAGTAAAGGTTCGATTAATTCAGCGTCACGCGACCGATTAACCTCTTTCGCATCCGCCCTAAACTCGGGCTAAGCGTTTAAAGAACGCAAGCGCGCATCGGTGCGTCGCCGCTGCCCGTTCAATAAGACCAAACTGATGAGCCAGAATAGGGTCATCGCAACCGCGACATTGATCACACCCTGCCAGCCAAACGTAAACAGTAGCCAGCCAGCTGAAAACGCGGCAATGGCTTGTACACCAAAGACGAGAAAGTCGTTGCAGGCCTGTGCCTTGAATTTTTCTGCGCCCGTATGGCTTAAACCCAACTTCGCGGTGCTGGTCATAAACAGCAAGTTCCAACCTACACCGAGCACGACCAACGCCCACCAATAATGCATAACCTGTTGTCCTGAGTACGCAACGATACACATGATTAAATACAGCAGTAAGCCAACAAACAATAAGCTAGTACTGAAGCCCATTTTGAGTAAGCGGCCAGTTAAAAGTGACGGCAGGAACATGGCGATAATGTGGGCCTGAATCACCCACGTTGCATGACCCAGGGAATGACCTTGCATTTCGTGCATACTTACTGGAGTGGCGGTCATCACGAGAGCCATAATGCCAAAACCAAAGCCGGCTGAGCCAGCGGCAATTAAAAAGCTGGGTTGGCGGACTATCGACCACAATGGGCGACCCGTCGACGTTCCTAAGCTGATCGGTTTTGCTTGCTCGGTGTATTGGCTTAACAACAGCAAAGCGGTCAACAGGACGCCGACTAACAGAATAAAAGAGCCCATAAAGTCAGGTGCATTGGCAAACAGGAATTGCCCATACTGACCCATCCACGGCCCGATAAAGGCGGCCGTTAAGTTCGCGAGTAAAGCGAGGGTTAGGCCATCGGCTTGCTGTTTCTCGCCCACCGCGTTCTCGAGGATAATAAATCGACCCTGTTGTGCAAATGATGCGTTGGCACCCAGCAAAAAGGCAGCGCCAACAAACAGCCAGAACAGACCATGACTCACGGCGTACGCAGCCAGTAAAGCCGCGCCAATCGCCATCATTAACGACAGCGTAACGCCCCGCTTGCGCCCCAGTTTTTGCATAAGCAGGGCCGCTGGGATCGACGCACAGGCCGTACCTATTACAACAACAGCATAAGGTAGAGTCGCAAATTGTGGTGTGGGAGCCAACTTGGCACCGATTAAGCCAGCGATCAGGACCATCATCGAGGTTGAGGCAAAACTCAAAGCCATAACCGCCGACATCACCCAAATATTTTTCGGCAGATTCAACATGCTTGAAACTCCTCAGTAGCACTGCTGAGAGCGCCTACTAAGGCGCGCGTGGTATCTGCCCGTTCGCTTTCTGAGTAACCAGTAAGTGGTGCGTGCCCCCACACCGGGCCAGGCCAGGCGGGGTCGCTCTGTCGGCGCACTATATGGTGCAAATGCAGTTGCGGCACTAAATTACCCAGCGCGCCAATGTTAAGTTTGTCACCCACATACAACTGCATCATTACCCGACCAATGATGACCGACTCTCGCATTAACTGTTGTTGGTCAAGTGGGGAGAGTTCGTAAATTTCGCGTACAGCGTCACGTTGCGGAACCGCGAGAACCCAGGGATATTTGGCCTCATTTAATAGCAGTATACGGCACAGCGGAAATTGTCCGATAGGAAAAGTGTCACGTGCTAGCTGGGGGTGCAAAGCGAACGGGTTTGATGGCATATAGGGTAAAGGTTAAGGGTATGAATGCGCACAGTGGCTGTGTGCGTGTCTGTGGAACAGCGTGATCTAGGATAGAGGTGCTATGCCGAGTTTTTATAATAATTTTCTATAATAGGTGCCTAGACGAAAGCCCTGCAAGAGCCTTTCGGAACTTTTGGTTTTAGTCACTGCAGTCGTGCAGATGCGCACTCTTTACCATTTGCTCTATACTAAAGCCATGAGCATCCAAGATAAAGGCAGTCGGCTTGACGCAATTAGTGCACAGATCGCCGCCACGCCATTCCCACCCGTACATACTTGGCACCCGACCACGGTCGGTGAGATCGATATTCAGATCGACGCTCAAGCACACTGGTTCCACGAAGGCGAGCCAATTCTTCGTCCAGCGCTCGTAAAGCTGTTCTCGTCGATTCTCTGGCACGAAGAGGGCGAATACTTTCTCGTGACGCCGGTTGAGAAGTTGCGTATACGCGTAGCTGATGTACCGTTTTTGATTAACTTCAGTGAGCGGATCGACGGAGTTTGGGTGGCGACCAACAATGTGGGAGAGAAAACGGTGATTAGTGCAGACCATCCTGTGCTCTTGCGTGACTATAAAAACCACCCGCTGCCTTATCTCAAGCTTCGTTACGATCTATGGGCCAGAGTGAACCGCAGTGTGTATGTGCACTGGGTGAATGAAGCACTAAACCAGGCCGACACGAAGGCTCCCTGTAGTCTATCTAGTAGTACATCTAATGCATCGAATTTAGTTCTTGCTAGCGCTGGCTACGTGTTTGCAGTCGCGTAATAGTCTGATCGAGGCGTGCGCTCAGATCACTGCGTACGCTCAGGATGCGCGCACACGCATCAGTCCAACTCATACGTTTGGTTATGCGGTCAAGCCTCGCGCTTGTTGTTCCAGAATAGCCGCTTTAGTGGCGTTATAGCTGGCAAAACGTCGGGCATCAATCAGGCCATCGGCTACCGCTTGCGCCACCGCACAGGCAGGCTCGCCCGCGTGATGACAGTCGCGAAATTTACACCGAGCGGCGGCGTCGTTGATTTCGATAAACCCGTATTGCAAATCATTGACGTTAATATGCCATAAGCTGAAGTCGCGTATGCCAGGTGAGTCAATTAATTGTCCTCCACTGGGAACATGCCATAGCGTGGCACGCACGGTGGTGTGTGTTCCTTCGCCTGAGCGTTCGGACAGCGCGCCCACTTTTAGATCAAGCTGCGGCAGTAAAGTGTTGATTAAACTCGATTTACCTACGCCTGATTGCCCTACTACGATACTCGTGCGATCTTGAATAAGCGTCGGCAATTCAGCTAGTTCGGGCGCTTGATGTCGCGAACTCGTGACGCTCACGCTTATATAGCCCAAGTTGTTGTAGCTTTTAAGTAACGCGGCTAAGCGGGCTCTGCTCTGTTCGTCGAGCAGATCCGCCTTGTTTAAAACCAAAATTGGGCGCACATCTAAAAGCTCCGCCGCCACCAAATATCGATCGAGTAAATTAGGCTGTGGTTCGGGCTGGCAGGCAAACACGATCAACATTTGGTCGATGTTCGCCGCCATGGCTTTCACGCGACCAAAATTGTCAGGCCGTTCGAGCACACATGAACGTGGTTGGCGCGATACGATTACACCGGTCAAATCGGGTGCGGCGCGCCAAATAACCCGATCACCCGCGACAATTCCACCTAAATTAGCGCGCGCGACGCAGCGATGAATCCGGCCCGCATCGGCACCTTCAAGTGCTTCCACTTCAAACTCCTTGCTAAAGCGACTGCAGACTAGTCCCGCCTGCTCGCTGCTTAAGTGCCCAGACTGTAATTGTCGCTCGAGGTCGCGTTGTTGCTTTAGCGAACGTGCTTGGCGTTCCTGCTGAATTTTTTCGGCCCGCCATTGTTGGCGCCGATTAAGCTTGCGTTCGCTCATGCAATGGCGGCTTTCGAGGCGTGCAGAGCTAGGCTTGAGCTGTGGGTGTCGTGTGCGAACGCCGAAACGAGCGATTCTTTTTGCGTAGTTGTTAATCGTTTGATCGATGCTTCGCGTTGGCAGGCGTTGCTACGATTACTCGCGGGTTCCACGTAGACCATAACGACAGGGCGACGAGCGCGGGTGTATTTGGCGGCTTTCTTGGAATCAAGATTATGCTCAGCGAGACGTCGCTCATAGTCCTTAGTCACCCCTGTATACAAGCTGTTATCGGCGCAGCGGAGTATGTAGACGTACCAACGCGACTCTTGGGAATTGATAAGATGATGATCCGACTGCAAGATGAACAGGCCTCGTAAAGTTCGCTTGATCGCGAAGGTTAATCTGCCCCCATTGTAAACCGAAATGGCGACTAAGCTGACGAAAACGTGCGGACCCGTTGTCTGCGACATAAAAAGCCAGATTTTGGTTAACAAAGAATCGGTGTTGATGTATTGTTTGCCTAGTAATTGTATTAATTACAAGACTTTAGACTCTTTTCTTAATAAATACGTTAAGCCTTTTGGTAATCAACAGTTCAACGAGTGTTTAATTTGATTTGGATTGAAGACGTCGTGTGGTTGCGGGTTGTGCCCGAACTAGTTTTTAGTCGCCTGCTTGATCATGCTGATATACTAGACACTGCGTTAACTAATAGTTCACGTTGTGACTAGTACGAGTGATAGGTGTATTGAGTTAACATCACGTGCTGTTGCGCTACAAAGATCGCACAAGGTTTATATATTTTGCATAAATGGCTCGCAGTACATTGCGGTGCTTTGCGCTCCCTCATAAGGAGTGCGTAAAAGGTGCCAAACTAAACAGCCCGTCACACAGGTTCGTAGTCTAATATGGCAGGAACAAAGGTAATGGTGATCGATGACAGCAATACGATTCGTATGACTGCCGAAACCATTTTAAAAAAAGAAGGATACGAGGTGTTTACCGCATCAGATGGCTTTCAGGCCATGTCTGTTATCGCGGATACGCGTCCTGACATTATCTTTGTAGATATTATGATGCCGCGCTTAGATGGCTACCAAACCTGCAAACTCATAAAAAATAATCGGCATTTCCGCGATACCCCAATCATTATGCTGTCGAGTAAAGACAGCTTGTTCGATCGCGCTCGTGGTCGCGTTGCTGGCTCCGACGAACACATCAATAAACCGTTTACGAAGGCCGAGCTATTGAGCGCAATCGAGCGGTTTGTTTAGCCCGTTGTAGCGCTTGAGAGGGAGTAGATTAAACGACGATTGTGAACCAAGTTGTCACCCAAGATCAGTATCTAAACATCTTTTAAAACATCACCTAAGCAGTGATAAGTTCTAACTAACCAAGATTTCTAATCATTATGGCGAATAACATTGTTTTGGTAGTTGATGATTCAAAAACCGACTATCTGTACGTTAAAAAAATTCTTGACCAAGGCGGCTACACCGTAGCTTTTGCCGATTCGGGCGCAAAAGCAATGGAAGAAGCAAAACGATTGTTGCCAGACTGCATCATTATGGATGTGGTGATGCCGGACATGAACGGGTTTCAGGCTACGCGGGCACTGTCGAGAGATCCCGCGACACAACATATCCCAGTCATCATGTTGTCATCAAAAGGCGAGCAAACCGATAAAGTGTGGGCCGAGCGACAAGGTGCGACCGACTATGTGGTAAAGCCGGCAAATCCTAAGGAATTGTTGACCAAAGTGATGGCCGTGATTGGCGCCTAAAACTCAATTATCGCTACGTTATTAATATGCCCACTTCCAATGCTTTTCAATTGCTGACCTCGATGCAAGCTCAAGCGCTGGCACTACAGGCAGCGGGCGAGGGCACGGTAACGCACAGTTCGGCCAGTCGCGGCATTGGTTTTATTCTAAACGGTGAGCGGTTTTTTTGTGATGCTGACCTCGTACGCGAGGTCGCTGTGCCCCAAGAATTAATTTCTGTGCCGCTCACTAAGGCATGGCTGCGCGGGGTGTTCAATTCCAAAGGCGTGCTGTTCTCGGTAGTTGATATGGCTATGTTAGCCGGTCTGAATAGACCCATTACAGCGCAACGCGGTCACTTAATGATCTTGCGACACTCCGCACGGCAATGCGGTTTACTGGTAAATCGGGTTGTTGGCTTTCGTGACTTCGATTTTAGTGATGTTAAGCAGCGTGAGCCAGCAAGCCCCGCGGCAGAGCAATGGTGGGATGGCCTCAGTGCTTTTGTGGGTAAATCTGTGCAAGAGGGCGGTGAAACTTGGCGATACCTTGATATTGCGCAGTTGATCGACTCTGAAGTTTTTCTTGAAGTTCAATAATGTTGCTAAGCGAAGGCTTATCTTGAGATTAATTAGAACAGCTTGACTGTTCATTTTCCGACTAACCGAGACCTATAGTGACTGGGTATCTTTATGGCAAAAAATAAAAACGATAAACGGATTGAGGCGGATCTGCTCCAGCGAGTAGAAGATGACTTTAATGATAATCGCTTTGCAGAAGTTGTATACGATGAGCCTTCTAATTCTTTACAGGATTTGTTAGATGCGCAACTCGTCGATGAGCCAGGTGGCTTGAGCGACGTGGGCGACCTTGAGGCGCAATTAGAGCTGGCGCGTGACAAACCGAGAGCGGCACCGACCGATGCCAGTAAGCGCAATTGGCTTATCTTCACAACGGCGATGTTTGGACTCGCAATTATGGCGAGCTTCGTCATTGTTCCTACGGTGACGGTGGAAAACCAGCGGCAGAGTCAAACTCTCGAAATTATCAATTCGATTAATTTAACCAACACGGCTGCGCAACAAGTACTGAGTCCAGCGGGCTCCTTTGAATCTGTAAAGAATGCTGCAGACAATGCCGCTAACCTCGTCAGCTCGATGGTGTCCAAGGATTCAATGAGCAAAACGTTGGCGAGCGGCGTGTTTGGCCACAACCTCGCAGACGCACAAATTAGTTCAATTTGGAGCGATTATGCGGACAAGCTAGCCGAATTTTTAGCTACCGAGGAATCAGTCAGCGCTTTTAAAGAGCAGCTAGCGACCTTAAATGCTGGAGTCAACGAGGCACTCAATGACTCAGTAAGTTTTGTTGAAGTGGTGGCCCAGGAGGGGCAAGCGCGCGCATCAGCGAGCGATAAAGACCGTTATTTAGCGCTTAGTAAAGAAGCCTCCGATCTAACAGGCATTTTAAGCCGCTTAAGTCTCAGCAGTCGCGCGTTTTACGACACTGGCAGTGACGTTATGGCGCTCTCTGAGCAGCAAGCCGGTTTAGTACTACGTTTACAAAGCACGCTCGAACAAATTAATGCGCAGTCAGGTTCGGCCGTACAAAGCTTGGCGGGGCCTTTGGGCGAGAAGTTTGTCTCATTGCAAACGGTTGTAACCGAGATTGAAGGCGATGTAAGCGCGCTGAGCACCGCGAAGCTTGCCGTCGCTGAACTTGAGCAGGCCGGCGATAGTCTGCTTAACGCACTCGCCGAAACGAGTGGCAATAATATGGGCGAAGGCGCAGGCGCTTTAAGCACAATTTTACCGATTGTGTTCGCTTTGCTCGGCGGTTTTGGCTTGTTGCGCTATAGCCAAGCGCAAACAAAAACCATTGAAGAGCGCGATATCGGCTTGTCGCAGACGGTTGCGCGCCAGCAAGATTCCATCTTGAAATTGCTCGACGAGATGAGCTCGTTGGCGGATGGGGATCTAACTATCGAAGCCGAGGTGACCGACCAGATTACCGGAGCGATTGCCGATTCCGTCAATTTTGCGGTGATCGAGATGCGTCAGCTCGTGTCGCAAATTAACTCGGCCTCGTTACAAGTGGCGCAGGAGTCAGAGACTGCGGTGCGAACCGCCAACCAGGTTTCGTATTCAAACCGTCAACAAGCTGAAAAAATCACAGAGGCTGCGGCCTTGATGACACGGCTCGCGGAAAATATGCGGCAAGTTTCCGAGCAAGCTGGCAGCTCTTCGCAAATGGCGCAAGAGTCGATCGTTGCGGCTAATCAAGGGGCTCAGGCGGTGCGAGACACCATTCGCGGCATGGAAGACATGCGCGAACAAATCCAGGATACATCGAAACGAATCAAGCGTTTGGGCGAGAGCTCGCAACGCATCGGTGACATCGTGGCCCTGATTGATGACATCGCGGAACAAACCAACATTCTTTCACTCAATGCAGCGATTCAGGCCTCGATGGCGGGTGAAGCAGGACGCGGGTTTGCCGTGGTATCAAACGAAGTACAAAACTTGGCGGAGCGCTCAACGGAAGCGACTCGGCGCATTGCGGATCTGGTAAAAACGATTCAGAACGACACCAATGATGCGGTTGCTTCCATGGAAAAAGCAACAGAACAAGTGGTCGCTGGTACAAAAGTGGCCGATACAGCGGGTGCTGCTCTGAATGAAATCGAGGCAGTGTCGCAACGACTCTCCGATCTCGTAGCCAAGATTTCGACCGGTTCAAGCGAGCAAGCGGTGCTAGTAACTGAAGTGTCTAGCGAAGTATCCAAAGTGAGCCAAACATCGTCTGAAACATCGGTCAAAGCGGAAGAAGCCGCTGGCTCAATCGCTAAACTGTTAGAGTTGTCACGTGAGTTAGAGACTTCGGTTTCGCGGTTTAAGTTGCCAGTCAGCAATGCCTAGAATCGACCCATTTTTGCAAGAATTAACGAATCATTACTGTTAACGCGTCAATGCCTAATCATCCTAGTATCGATCTCGAAACCTTTAGATGGGTTAAAGGAGAAATAGACGTAACGCTGCAGCGTGCCGAAGAGCAAGTGCAGCAGTACGTTCGATCAGATGCGAAAGTTGATCTGTACAATTTAGTTAACCACTTACATCAAGTGGTGGGCTCGTTGCAGATGTTGGAACTCAAGTCTTTGTCGACCTTGTTGCTCGAGACAGAGGCGTTGGTCGAAGACTTCATTCAGCAGAGCAGCCCCATTCGCAAAGCTTCTTTTGTGGTGCTCATCGATAGTACGCTCAGTGTGCTCCGAGCTAATTTAGAGCGCATTGAGTCGGGTCAAGAAGAGCGTGCAATCGAGATCGTTGAATTAGTGAACCAGGTGCGCGCCGTGCGCGGCAAGGACGATATTGAAATTTCGTCTTTGTTTTCACCGAACATAGAAGTGTTTCCGCCAGTGAATGCGGAAAGAGCTTTACGTGACAAAGTCTATATCCAGCGAGCGGGAGTTTTGCGCGGTCATTATCAGGTCGCACTATTAGACTTCTTAAAATATAAGCCGCAGGTCGGTGCCGAAAAAATGCGTGCCGTATTCGACAAAGTATTGGAAATGAGCGCGTTTGGAACGGTGGCCCGCCTGTGGTGGGTGGCGACGGCCTATGCTGATTTTTTACGCCTGAATGAAATAAGCAATCGGGCGGTACATACGCGTATTCTGCGACAGATAGACGACTTACTGCGCTCGCTTGCGCAAGTGGGTGAATCGGCGCTGGTCAGTGACCCCGCCGACGAACTCGTTAAAATTATGCTCTTTTATGTGGTGGCGGGTGAACAGCGCTCACCGCAGATGGCCGAGATAGTCGCCGCCTTTAGTTTGCAGGACTACTTTGTGGAAAGTGCGGCAGCCGCTTCAGAACAGCAGATCAGTGAGTTAATTAAGGGGCTGTTAGCGATGTCGCCCAATGCGCGCGGTTTGGTGTCTAAAACGCGCGACTTAGTTACTGACTATTTTGAGTCCGAGTCACCCTCAGACGAACATTTGATAGCTTTCATTAATGAGTTGGAGGCCCTTGAGCACTATGCACAAGAGCACGCAGTGGAGTTTTTGGCGGCGTTATGTCGGCAGTCGACTGAGCTGGTAAAAGGTATCCGCTCGGGTGAAGTAATCGCCAATGACGAAACGGGGTTTCATCTCGCTTCAGCAATCATATTCATTGATAACTGTGTGAGCTTCCCCAATGAGTTCGATGTTGATGCCTATGAAACGGGACAGTCCAAGCTCTTGGCGCTCAGCGCATTGTCGGACGCTAGTTCCGCGCAAATCGCCCCAAACTCAAGCACTTTAAGCAGTCGAGAGCGTAAAGAGCTCTTGAATGTGATTGGTTCTGAGATAGCGCGAAACCTACAGGAGGTTGAAGCTAGGCTTGAAGCATTCGCGCTCGATTTAAACGATGCGGAGCAACTGATTGGCATTGGTGACAAAGTGACGCAGGTGCGCGGAGCACTGCAAGTACTCGGTGAGCAAAAAGTGGGACTATTGCTGACCATTGCTGAACAACAGTTTCGCGCCATTGAGCGGCAAGACAAGGCGGCTACTCCCGAATTGGTGGAAGCGCTGGCGATTTCGATCGGCACCATCGAAGAGTACGTGCGTGGCCTTAAATCAGGCCGTGTGGACATGGACTACATACTTGATCGTTCTATCACCGATCTGGAAGTGGCGATCGGCAAGCGAGTAATGCGCGCCGATGTTGAGTCCTTGCTCGAAACGGCGTCAGGTTCGCTTATTGCATGGTTGAGTAAGCAGAATGATTTTGACTTATTTAATCGACTTAAATCAGCGCATCGCGATTTAACCGTCTTGGCGCGTAAAACCAAAATGGTAAAAGTCGAACAATTGGTGCGAGAACAGGATCGACTCATTGATGTTATCTCGCAAGAGCCTGCCTTTTTAACGGATAACATCATTGCCAATTTGCAAAACAACATGGCCGAGATAACCGGGCTCGTGATTGAATTGTATGGCACCGAAGAGTCTCCTGAGGAGCACTCCGAATCGAGCAGCTTTGTGATGCGCTCACGGGTCAGCGAGCAGGATGCTGGCTCCGTGCGAATTCATGACGACATGGATCTGTCTGAAGTGGATGTGGATATTCAATTAAATGCCGTTGAAGAATACAGCTCCACCTTTTTGGCAAGAGAGCATGCTGCACGCGAAGGTAACGCGCCACGCGTGAATGACGCGGTCTTTCAGGCCTTTGTGGAGGAATGTCAAGAGTTGGTTGAGGAGTCAAAGCAGTATCAGCGCGCGTGTGAAGACGACCTGGATGATCGCGAGGCGATTCGCAATTTGCGACGTGTCTTTCATACGCTTAAGGGCAGTTCGCGGATGGTTGGCCTAGATAATATTGGCGAAATCTCGTGGCTTTGCGAGTCGATGTTCAACTATGTGCTAGACACAGGTAAACCATTGACCTTTTCGGCGCTCGCCTTTGCACAAAAAGTGATCGATGAAATAGATCGACACCGTCGTGCTGGATTTAGATCCGGTGAGAAAATTAATATTACTTCTTGGGGCAACGAGGCGCGCAACCTGTCGAGCGCAATTGACGAGAGTGATGACGCTAAGCAACAAAAGCAAGCGCTACCGACCATGGATGTGCGAGCGTTTGTGTCTGAACCTGTGCCTGATGATGCTGAACATTTGGATGCGCAAGAAGCGAGTGCCGTTGCGGCTGATGGTACGAACGGTCAAAGCCCCAACGTAAATGATGCCGATCCCGAAGTGGACAGTGTTGATGAAGATCTTGCCGATGAAGACGTGTTGGAACTCACACTTGAAGTGTCTGACGAACTCGATCTGCGTACTCCACTTGCTGATGGGGGCAATCGATACTCCGAAGCGGAGTCGATAAATGAAATCGACTTGTCGGACGTAGATTGGTCGGAGGATGAGACCGATGATGACACTATCGAATATTCTGCAGGCCCGGATAAGAGCACGTTTTCGGCGCCTATGCGCGAAGCCACTATCGAGTTGGAAGGAGACGAGGACGAGTTCCTATTTTTTGAAGACTCAGACTCAGACTCAGACTCAGATGAAACCGTTGAAGGTTCCAGTTATTTGAGTTTTCAAGTAATGGAAGACGAGTCAATGCGTGACATATTTGAGCGCGAAGTAGGCGAGTTGTTGCAGGTAATCAACGAACAAATTGTGGATTTAGGGGTGCCCTATCGCGAAGACGATACCCTCGCCATTTGTTTACATACATTGCTCGGCAATGCTCGCACGTTGGGTGTGGAGCCGGTTGCGTTGGCTTACGCGCAGGCCGAAGCGTATTGCCATGCGCGGCAAGAGCAAGAAGCTACTTTGAGCCTAGCCGACCAAACCCGATTTACCCAATTAGTTGCACTCACGCGCGAATTTTTAGACAGTGCCCAGGATCAACCGCCTTACTTTTTGATTGATGAGCCCCGCTGGCTTGCGCAAGTTGAGGAGTTTAGAAACGCGATTGTGGTTGATCTTGAAAAATCTAATTCGCAGTCGACTCAGGTAAGTGGGCGCGAGCAAAATGCGTCTATTGATCTTGCTGCGATTAATTTAGAGCTGGATATGATTAGTGATGATGACGCCGATTTGATTGAATTAAGCGAATTAATTAATCCAGACGCAGATAACGATGACATTCAAATCGCTGATGCGCTTGCACTGCTCGAGGGTGATGAGGATGCAGTCGTGTCTGCCGATAGCCTTGCCGACGATCTTGACGAAATTGAAGCATCGCTAAAGCGGTTTAACCGTAATGAATTGCTCATTTCCTCGTCTGAGTCAGAAGACGAAGACGCGGAGCTAGATGATGATGAAGACGAGTTGATATTAAAACCTGAGGGTGCTTATCGCAAAACCCTCATTCCGGTGGAGATTGACGATCTATTGTTAGACGGCCAAGACGATGAATCGGTCGTTGGCGAAGTGTTAGAGTTTGACGTAGTAGACGCCATAGACGCACCGTCCGAGGAGCTTGCTCCGCAGGAAGACCGCCGCAAGGATGATCCGACAGAGAGTGCTGACACTGCGGCGCGTGGGGAGCCCGCAGCAGACAGCGCAGCGACTGAGTCTCTGGCGGTCGAGCTACCTGCCGAGCGACCATTCGATGCACAGATTGAACTTTCCAGCGACGAGGGTGAGGACGAGGTCGATGCGGCTATTCAACAAATTTTTGTTGAAGAGATGCGCGAAATTCATAATAAATTAGACCAAGACGTAGCGCAGCTCAACGACTTAAAGCAGTCCGCTCCAATCATGGCCAACGTGATGCGGCATCTGCATACCGTTAAAGGTAGCGCTCTGATGGCTGAAGCCACAGTGTTGGGCGCGTTAGCGCATTCCATGGAGTCATTTTTAGAGTCTGGCTTTATACGCGACGCGGATGACTTAAAGCACGTTAAAAACACCTTGGAGTATTTTGTAGATGATCTAGATACAGCGCTGACGCGCTATGCGCAACGGCAGGAGTTTTCGCCGAATCCGGGTCTGGTTGAGCGATTTGCGGCGGCCAATTTGCCTACACCCGCTGAGGGCTCTTCATTAACACCCGCTGAGGGCTCTTTATTACGACCCGCTGATGGCTCTTCATTAACGTCCGCTGATGGCTCTTCATTACGACCCGCTAAAGGCTCTGTGACCAGCGAAGCAACGGTTGGTGGGGCCGACGCCGCTGTTGAAATTGTCGCAATTGATGCGGCCCAATTTTTAGCCGGCATCGATGAGGTGCAGGCGCAAGTTGAAAATGTTTTTAGCCAATGGCGCTCTGCGCGAGGGTGGTGGAAAGTGCGCCCACAGCTCGTCATGCAAGTTAACGAACTGACTACATTGGCAACTCGCTACCCGCCTGCGCAAGAGGCGCTGCCGTTATTAGAGCAAGTTCTAGCGGTTGTACAAACGCTTCAGTTTGGTACACAAGTCAGCCCAGCCGACGAATTTAACGACCGTAGCTCGGCGCTTAAATCGTTGCTATTGGCCATGATTACTACCATGCGAGGGGGTTCTGAAGCGACTATCGCTGCCAACATGAGCAACTTACACAGTCAGCTGGCAAGCCTAGCAGCCTTTATTCAGGTCGCGCAGTCCGTTGCCGCAAGTGCAGCGCTGGATGCCGCTGATGCAGAGCAAGAGCAAGCGCAAGCGCAAGGTTCACGTAGTGAGATCATAGACGCCGCGCTGCGAATTCGCGCAGACACGCTGGACAGCCTCACCAACTTTGTGGGGGATGCCAGTATGAATCGTTCACAGATGCGCGAAGATGTTACTTCACTTAAAGGCGTGGTTTCGGAGCTGTTTCGCAATGTTGAGCGATTCGGTTCGCAACTTCGTGAGCTCGAGATTGAGGCGGATACGCGCATTAGCGCTCGCGCCAAAGAACAAGAGAATATTCCGCAAGATGCTGAATTTGATCCACTCGAACTCGACCGCTACACCAAGCTTCAGCAACTCTCGCGAGGACTAACCGAAAATTTGGATGAACTCGGTGAAATTCAAAATGCTTTAAATGATTTTGTACATAAGACCGAATCGTCTTTGCAACGGCAAGACCGGCTTAACCGCGATTTACAGGACGAAATCATGCAAGTGCGCATGGTGTCGTTTGGTGGCATTGCACCGCAATTGCGCCAACTGGCACGACGAACTGCGCGTGAGCTAGGCAAGGAGGTCGAACTCGAAATTTTAGGTAGCGAGGTGCGCCTCGACAAAACCATTCTAGACGGTGTTACTCCTGCATTGGAACACATGTTGCGCAACGCCATCGACCACGGTATTGAGCTACCCG
Source organism: uncultured Gammaproteobacteria bacterium (assembly GCA_964407915.1). Classification (GTDB taxonomy): domain Bacteria; phylum Pseudomonadota; class Gammaproteobacteria; order Arenicellales; family Arenicellaceae; genus Arenicella. The sequence continues at coordinate 50,220 of CAYOXK010000001.1, read as the reverse complement.
AAGTGCGACGTGCAGCAGGCAAGCCGAGTGCGGGTAGGGTCGTGATCAGTTGTCGGCAAGTGTCGCGCGAAATTATCATCTCAATTAAAGATGATGGTGCAGGCCTAGATTTGGCTAAGATCAAAGCAAAGGCCGTGGCTAATAAATTGCTCGATGAAGAGCAGGAATTAAAGCCCGAAGATATGCTCATTTATATCTCGCAAAGTGGTTTTAGCACGGCCGAAAAATTAACTGAAATCTCGGGACGCGGCATCGGCATGGACGTGGTGCAGACCAGTCTACGTCGCCTCAGTGGTTCAATTCATTACGACCTTGAGAATAAAGACGCTGGCTCAGATTTCGTTATCAATTTGCCCATATCGCTTGCCGTAACGAGCGCTATGTTTGTGCGAGTTGGGGATGCCAACTTTGCGGTACCCGCGCGGGTAATCGAGCGTATGGTCAAGCTCGATGCGGCCTTTTTAGCCCAGCAGCTTGCTAAGGGCGATGCGGTTACAGAAGTGGATGGTAAGCGTTATAAATTAGTTGATTTGGCCGATTATTTAGGGTTTGTCTCATCACTGGCTACTAGCGTTGGTAAGGTGTCGGTGATACTAGTTGATTCTGGTGTGCAAAATATTGCGGTTATTGTGGACGAGTTGCTCGACACCCAAGAGATCGTTGTTAAAAATCTAGGCGAACACTTAGGCCGAGTACCGATTTACCAGGGCGCCACCATTAGACCCAACGGCACGGTTGCTTTAGTGCTCGACCTAGTGGGTATTTCGTACTATGAATCAACTGTCGCGCTGCCTGATCGATCACGCCGTGGCGTCAGAGCATTGCCATTAGTGATGGTCGTCGATGACTCATTAACTATCAGAAAAGCGGCTCAGCGGGATTTAACTGCCCTAGGTATTGATAGTGTGCTGGCTAAGAACGGTGTCGATGCGCAACAGGCAATTGCAAAAAGCAAACCCGATATGGTGATGCTGGATATTGAAATGCCCGAAATGGATGGGTTTGAGCTTTTGCACTGGTTGCGCGAGAACAGCGCTACGCGTGATTTGCCGGTGGTTATGATTTCGTCTCGCTCAACAGCCAAGTATATGGACAAGGCACAGTCATTGGGCGCCGATGGTTTTTTAAGCAAGCCGTATCGTTTAGACGAACTCATTGATTTGTTTAACGAATATTTACCGCTCGAAGCACCCTTGCCGAAAAATCAGGCGGCCAACTCGGAGGGGGCTTCAAGTGATGAGTGATGCAACCATAAAGTGTTACAAGGTGGACTCACAGCCGTATGCGCTGATTTTTCCCGAAGCCTGTGTTGCTGGCATAGTTGAAGCGCCCGAAATTATTGTCGATCCCTCGCACAAGGCGGCCTGGATGGCGGGCTATATCGTTTGGAACTCGCAGGAAATTCCGCTGCTGTGTTTTGAAAATCTCGTCAACGCGCAGTTTGAGCGTCCTACGGTAGGAGCAAGGGTTACCGTGCTTAACCCAATTCCTAAGGCGGCGCGAAAGACGTATGGCGCGCTGCTTAGTTTTGGGGCTGTACAAGAAGTGCAAATCGCAAGCGATGTAAGCGATACCAATACGCCCACGCAAATTGATAGACGATACGTAGAAGGGGCGCTAACCGTACACGGTGATATCTGCATCATTCCGCGCTTGGCAGCCCTCGGCGTTGCCTTCTCTTATTTTTAGAACGCTCTAGCGCCGCTCATCCGCTCAACGACATCGGCTAGATGAGCATATCTCGTTTAGTCTAGCAATCGCATTTGGTATACTGCGAAACCTAATCAGCTACGTAGTGCTTGGGTAGTGCTTGCTCGCTTTTCTTAGTTTGATCTTGCAGAGCGGCGCACTGTGTTCTTTTTTTGAGCCGATTGCGCTACGCCACACCTCTCAACCGATTCAATTTCAATCCAATAATACGAGCATACACTTCTATGTCTTCAGTCGATCGTCAAATCATGGCTAACGCCATACGAATCCTCAGTGCCGATGCAGTGCAAAAAGCCAATTGCGGCCATCCTGGAGCCCCGATGGGTATGGCCGACATTGCCACTGTTCTATGGCATGAGTTTCTAAAGCATAACCCGACTGATCCACAGTGGCCTAATCGCGATCGTTTTGTATTATCCAATGGTCATGGCAGCATGCTCATTTATGCATTGTTGCACTTAAGTGGTTACGACCTGACGCTGGACGATCTGAAAAACTTTCGGCAGCTGCATTCTAAAACGCCGGGTCATCCAGAGTATGGCTACACGCCTGGTGTTGAAACTACTACCGGTCCGCTTGGTCAAGGTATTGCGAATGCGGTAGGCATGGCGATCTCCGAGCGCAAGTTAGCGGCGGAATTCAACACAGCCGAACACCCCATTGTTGATCACTTTACGTACGTGTTTATGGGCGATGGATGCATGATGGAAGGGGTTTCGCATGAAGCCTGCTCCTTGGCGGGCACGCTCGGATTAGGTAAGTTAATCGCGTTTTGGGACGACAACGGTATTTCGATTGATGGTGAAGTGCAGGGCTGGTTTACCGATGATACTAAAGGGCGCTTCGAAGCTTACGGATGGCAAGTCATTGCCGGCGTTGATGGTCATGACGCTCAAGCCATAGCGCGCGCCGTTAAGGCAGCGCAAGCGCAAACCCTCCAGCCTACGCTGATTTGCTGTAAAACGGTGATTGGTAAGGGTTCGCCGAACAAACAAGGCAGCGAAAGTTGCCATGGGGCGCCATTAGGGGCGGACGAATTAGTATTAGTGCGTGAACAACTGAACTGGGCCAGTGAGGCGTTTGCAGTACCCGACGACGTATATGCGGCGTGGGACGCGCGCGCAACCGGTGCGGCCGCCCAAGCACAATGGCAACAAATGTTTGACGACTACCGTGCCGCCCATCCTGGGCAAGCCGACGAGTTTAAACGGCGTATCGAAGGCCGTTTACCGGCCACTTGGTCGAGTGATGTCGCGCAAGCCATCGCCAAAACGGATCAAGCAGCACAGACCTTAGCAACCCGTAAAGCCAGTTTAAATGCGCTCAATGATCTTGGGCCGCTGTTGTCTGAGTTGATCGGTGGATCTGCCGACTTAGCGGGATCTAACTACACCATTTGGTCAGGTTCAAAAGCCATTGATAAGGCTGATGCCAACGGCAATTATGTGTACTTTGGGGTGCGCGAATTTGCTATGGCGGCCATCTGCAACGGCTTGGCGCTGTATGGTGGTCTTAAACCCTATGCTGGCACGTTTCTGGTTTTCTCGGACTACATGCGCAATGGCATGCGGATGTCGGCGTTAATGAAGCTGCCCGTCATTTATGTGCTTACGCACGACTCCATCGGACTCGGCGAAGATGGGCCTACTCACCAACCCGTAGAGCATTGTGCAAGTCTAAGACTGATCCCCAATATGAGCCTATGGCGGCCTTGCGATGCGGTGGAGTCAATCGTGGCATGGAAGGTTGCGCTGGAAAGCCAAGATAAGCCCAGCAGTTTAGTCTTCTCTCGACAAAACTTGCCGCATCAAACAAGAACGCCCGAACAAATTAGCCATATTGAGCGCGGTGGATATGTATTGCGTGATGCAATGCAAAAGCCCACGGTCATCTTAATCGCAACCGGCTCCGAAGTGGCGCTTGCCATGGATGCGGTGTCGGAATTAGAAGCCCAGGGTGAGCATGTACGGGTGGTTTCTATGCCGTGCACAGATCTGTTCGACGCGCAGGACGCCGCTTATAAGGCTGCAGTTCTGCCGGCTGATTGCACGCGACGTGTAGCCTTGGAAGCGGGCATTAGTGACTATTGGTATAAATACGTCGGTTTGAACGGGGCGGTGATCGGTATGACCACCTTTGGAGAGTCAGCGCCCGCTGAACAATTGTTTACCCATTTTGGCTTTACCGTTGAGAATGTCGTGGCGACCGTGGCTAATCTCGCCCAATAAAGCCAGTAATACCGAGTTGGATGGAGCCTTAACGATCGCTAGGCCGTGGTCGGCTTAAAGGTTTCGGGATTTAATTTTATAAGAGTGTGGTGTCGAGGGTTGCAAATGCCAGTATTGAAAATGCTTGATCAAGATCTAAACGACCAGCGAGTGCTCGTTCGGCAAGATTTAAATGTACCAATGGACGGTGCCACGGTTGCTAACGACGCCCGTATTGTTGCATCGTTGCCTACCCTTCGCGCGTTGCTCGATCGCAACGCACGCATTATGGTGATGTCGCATCTAGGTCGCCCGGTTGAAGGCCAGTTTGATGCGCAATACTCTTTAGCGCCCGTTGCTGAGCGCTTAGCGGAACACTTAGGCGTACCGGTGCGTTTGGTCAGCGAGTGGTTAGATGGCGTAGATCCTCAGCCTGGCGAGATTGTGCTGTGTGAAAATGTACGCTTTAACGTCGGAGAAAAAGCGAATGATGCGGCGCTGGCGCAAAAAATGGCGAGTCTGTGCGATGTGTTTGTGATGGACGCCTTTGGCACGGCGCACCGTGCGCAAGCCTCCACCTACGGAGTGGCGGAGTTGGCGCCTATTGCGTGCGCTGGGCCTTTGCTCGTGGCGGAACTTGAAGCATTAACGCGCGCGCTCAAGCAACCCACACGACCCGTGGTGGCGATTGTGGGTGGCTCTAAAGTGTCAACCAAGCTCACAGTGTTAGAAACGTTAAGTAAGCACGTTGATCAGCTGATTGTGGGAGGAGGAATAGCCAATACATTTATTGCGGCGGCAGGGCATAGTGTCGGTAAGTCACTCTATGAACCTGAATTGGTAGCCGAGGCAAAACGATTAATGCAGGACGCTATTGCCAACGGTGGCCGGATTCCAGTGCCGAGTGACGTCGTGTGCGCAGAGGAATTTTCCGCATCCGCGCATGCAACATTGCGCGCGGTTAACGAGGTGCATGACGCCGAGATGATCTTAGATATCGGCCCTACTACGGTCGCTGAATTTGCTCAAATGATCGCTACTGCGGGAACCATTGTTTGGAATGGCCCGCTGGGCGTGTTCGAGTTTGATGCCTTTGCCGAAGGCACCGCCGCGCTTGCTCGGGCTATCGCCGATTCGCCCGCTTTTTCCATTGCGGGCGGTGGCGACACGGTCGCCGCCATCGAGCAGTTTGGTGTACAAGAGCAAATATCCTATATATCGACGGGCGGAGGTGCCTTTTTGGAGTTTTTAGAAGGTAAGCAGTTGCCTGCGGTCGCCATCCTCGAACAACGTGGCTCGGCCTAAGGGAGTGTTGCGGGGGAGTATCGTCACCCATTGCATTCGCCTGAGCCGAACCCCCGATCGCACCGAGTCTACGACACGGTGAGTGCATTGCTGCCAATCTATACAAGCGCGGCTCGCGTG
>CAYOXK010000001.1:26456-44868 GCA_964407915.1 uncultured Gammaproteobacteria bacterium | reverse complement strand
CGCGTGTTGATTCTCGGTTCGATGCCTGGGCGTAGATCCCTGTTACAAGCACAATATTACGCCCATCCGCACAATGCGTTTTGGTCGATCGTGCTGCCCACCGTCAACGGGGCTGCGCATTTACCTTATGTCGATAAGGTACGCCACTTGCAACAGTCGCGAGTGGCGCTGTGGGACGTATTGGCTGACTGCCAACGCCCCGGCAGTTTAGATAGTAAAATAGTTGTGGGCAGCGAGGTGTTTAATCCGTTGGATGCTTTCCGGCAACAAATGCCCGATCTTCAAGCCATTTTTTTTAATGGCCAAAAAGCGCAGTCCTTGTTTGTGCGCCGGTTTGCCGCCGCTAGTGCATTTGAGGGTTTGAACTTAGCCGTTTTGCCCTCTACAAGTCCAGCCCATGCTAGCCTATCGAAAGAGCAAAAAGCGCGCGTTTGGCAACAAAATCTAGGGCAATATCTAGACTCATTTGCAGAGCATAATCAATCAGCATGACGAGAAAACATGAGCAATAGCGAAAAGCCCTTTTGGGAAACTAAAACCTTGCAGGAGATGACGCACCAAGAATGGGAATCGCTGTGTGACGGTTGTGCAAAATGCTGTTTGGTACAACTTGAGGATGAGGACACCCAACAACTTGTCTTTACCGATGTTGCGTGCAATTTACTCAACGATCAAACCTGCCGCTGCACCGACTATGCTAATCGCAGCTCACGTGTGCCGGAGTGTATGACGCTCACCCCCGATAATGTGCATACAGCTGCTGAGTTTGCGCCGCCCAGTTGTGCTTATCGTTTGTTGGCGGTTGGCGCGCCCTTGCCCGACTGGCATCCATTACGACAGGGCGACGAAAACGCGACGCTTGTATCGGGTAACTCGGTGGCCAAGCGAGTGCGTTTTCTGCGCGATGTCGACCCCGAGGCTTTAGAGGATTTTGTGGTGGATTGGCCGCTGTATAATTCTTAAACAGAGGTGCCCGCACAGTGATGGGTTTGTCTAGCGCCTTTGAGTTGCCGCTGTGCTTAGATTGCAGTATTGTTGACACACTTTTGCGAATTCCATTCGCTCTATTCTTATAATTCGTTAACGAACGAGGCGCGCGTGATTTCATCTCGATGGTATTGGTTTGGATTAATTGGCAGCTTGGCGCTATTAGCTATTGCGTATTTTTACTTTCAACTCCACCTTGGCCTAAATCCGTGTCCGCTCTGCATGTTTCAACGCGCAGCTCTCGTCGGCGTAGCGCTGTTCTGTCTATTGGGCCTGTTGTTTTCTCCGCGCCGCTTTGGCGCTAAAGTGCTGGCCTTTGGGGTGTTGTTAAGCTCAGGGTTTGGTCTGGCGATAGCCGCGCGACAAGTGTGGTTGCAGCATCTGCCGGCTGATCAGGTGCCTGAGTGTGGCCCGGACTTGGCGTTTATGCTGGAGGCTTTTCCGCTACAGCAGATGATTAGCACCGTATTAGCAGGTAGTGGAGAATGCGCTGAAGTGCAATGGTCGTTACTGGGTATGAGTATGCCAACGTGGATGGTGCTTATATTCGCAGTGATGATGGTTATTAGCCTTAAATTACTTTTTAAACGCGAACGGAACTATTTTTCTGGGGCATTGGGGCGCTGATGTATCATTAATACCGAGTGCGTGTTCCAATTTATTCGTCGATATTTAATCACTGAACTTTAGTATTTGTAAGGAGCTTACAATGCCAACTCGAACTTTCCGTGGTAACGCCACGTTGCCAACCGCCACCGTGGTTTTTGCATCTAAACTGCCCGCGCAACGTCGCCGCAAAATCATCACGATGCTACTAACTGCTTGCGGTCTTAGTTTGAGTGTGCCGAGCGTGCATGCGCAGCAAGTAGCCTTGCTTGATACAGGTGTGGACCCAGATGCCGGACTCAATATTGTGGGCGGTTTTAATTATTTTCTTAATGATCCCGACACGAGTGATGTGTCGCTGCGCGCAGGCGAAGGACACGGCACCGTCTCAGCACGACTCGCATCCGAGGCATTCTCGGGCGGCATAGTGCCGTACGTGATCACCGATGGTTTGTCGGATGGTAGCACCGAAGCGGAGTCCACGGTTGCACGCGATAGTGCACTGTCAGACATTTTGGGCAACGACTTAATTCGCGTGGTTGGAATTACTTGGGGCACACCAGGGGTGACAGGTTCATCGGCCTCGTTGATGCCGTCATTATCGAGCGCCAATAAGGTCGTGGCGATTGTGGCTGGTAACGATTCGTCCAATCAGCCTAATGCTCTCGCCACCACGAGTTTTAATCTGCCTGGGGTTATTATTGTAGGTGCTACTGATTACGACGGAGAGTTATTGTTTTTCTCAAATCGTGCCGGCACTACGCAGGATAAGTTTGTCGCGGCCATCGGCTTACCTGACCCCGACGCTGTGGCAGGTGGGACGTCGTGGGCCACAGCGCGAATAGCAGGTATTGCCGGAGCTGTGCTGTTGCAGAATCCAAATTTGACTGCACAGGAAGTGGTTGATGTGATTTTAAGCTCGGCCGAAGACCGTGGCGACCCCGGTACAGATGCGGTGTATGGCAGAGGTGTTATTCTGTCGCCAGAACAAGTGTTAAATAATGTGATGGGGCCGATCACGGTGCCGACCATTCCCGAGCAGAACGGCAGTGGAGGAAGCGGTGGCGGCGGCGGTGGTGGCGCCGGTCTGTTGTTGGGCGGCGCTTTAGCGGGCGCTTTATTGTTGGCCCGTAAACCTTCCAAGAAACTCGAGAAAACCCTTGTGTTAGATTCTTATGGTCGCACTTTCCAACTGGACCTTGGTGATCAAGTAGCGATTGAAGATGAGTCGCTCGATCTAGATCAGTTTTTCAATGGTTTAGAGCAGACCGCCCTTAACCAATCGGTTTACTTGCCAGAGTTGCGCACCGAAGTGGGCATTTCGGCACTTACACAACATGCCCCACGCACCGACATGATTGCGTATTTCGCAATGCCGGATGATCGCGCTATTCATGATGGCAGGATGCAGTATGCAGTTGCGTCAGCCAGTCAACTGTCTAACAGTGTGGGTCTTACCTTGGGCCATCAAGTGGATCCCAATCAATACTTTGGAGGCTTGCGGCATTTAGCCGATAACCAAGATTTTGGTCGTGCTTCCTTTTTAACGGGGCAGTCGTTTGGCTCTGTTTTAAGTGGATTTAGCCCCTTGGCCAATTCAGTGGGATTGCACTATCAGGGTGCCGAGCGTGCTGGGTTTACGGCAGGCTTGGGACTTGTGTCGGTGAATGAATCCACCCGTTATGGCAAAGAGTCGTTTTCGAGCATTCTCGAAGGTGGCTATGAATTTACCGATAACAGTGGTTTGAATATTCAATTTGGACAAATTCTAGAGCAAGGCAGCTTATTTGGCGGTGCAGCTGGCGGCATTTTCGGCGTTGAAGAAGCCACGACCTATGCCATCAATTTAAAAGGTCATATTCAATTCTCGTCAGACACGGCACTAGTGGCGAATTATGGCGTGGGTCGTACGCGAGTAACGGCAGCGCGTGAAAGCTTACTCAGTGATTTTTCGTCGTTGAGCAGTCATTGGTACAGCGTGGGCTTGGTGAGTAATAATGTATGGTCGCATCGAGATCAATTTGGCATCTCCGTATCGCAACCGCTTAAAATTAGCGCAGGTGCTCTAGATTACTCCATTCCAATCCAGCGGGATCAATTTGGGGATATTGCATTCGACACCGAGCGCGTGAACTTAGGGGATACGGATTCAACCGAACAACGCTTCGAGGCTTATTACCGTAATAAGCTTGACCAGAAACTCGAAGTTGGAGCCTTTTTAACTTATCGGGACGACCCGAATCATATTCGTGCGTCTGGCGATGAATTAACCCTGATGTTCACGCTTAAAATTCAGCCATAGCATAATCTGTGCCCTCGCGTTATGGGGCAGTGTTGATTAAGGGGCATTGTTGACGCTTACTTCATAAGGCCGCGCGTTAGGGCGCGGCCGTTAACAGTGTTTCATCGCTTTACGCTGATCTGTGTCGTCCTCACTGCTATACTTCGCGGCTTTAGTGAGCGGGGTTGCGCATTTCCGCCCAAATTTTCATCGCTTTGAGCTATGGTACCGACGCGGATGCCGCGCGGCAAAGCACGCTTAGTTGTTTAACGTTTCTGATACTTGTCTACGCTTGTGTTTCTCTACGATACTGAATCTAAAACCAAACGCGAATTTACGCCGCGCGATCCGGAGCACGTTACCATGTACGTGTGTGGGCCAACGGTGTACAGCTACGCGCATATTGGTAACGCTCGGCCAGCGGTCGTCTTTGATATTCTTGCACGCGTGCTGCGCACGCAATTTAAGCGCGTTACCTACGTGCGCAATATCACTGATATCGACGACAAAATTAATGCCGCAGCTCTGGCCGCGAAGGTCGATATTGCGGAAATTTCTGAGCGCTATACAGCCGCTTATCATGCTGACCTTGAGGCCCTCGGAGTGTTATCGACCGATATTGAGCCTAAGGTTACTGAGCACATACCGGAAATTCACGCCATGATCGAAACGCTCATTGAGCGGGGTTGTGCTTACGTGGCCGAAGCGCACGTGTTATTTAGTGTGGCGGCTTGCCACGACTACGGGGCGTTAAGCAAACGCGATGTCGATGAGATGCTGGCGGGTGCGCGCGTGGATGTGGCACCGTATAAGCGCGATGCTGGTGATTTTGTGTTGTGGAAGCCTTCGCAAGCAGATCAACCTGGATGGGACAGTCCCTGGGGGCGCGGAAGACCCGGCTGGCACATTGAGTGCTCTGCAATGAGCGCTAAACACTTAGGCGCCACCATTGATATACATGGGGGCGGGCATGACCTCGTGTTTCCACACCACGAAAACGAGCGCGCGCAAAGTGTCTGTGCGCACGGACAACCCTATGTGCGCTATTGGGTGCACAATGGCTTTGTAAATGTAAATCAACAAAAAATGTCCAAGTCGATTGGTAACGTTTTATTGGTGAGAGACCTGCTAGAGGATGCTCCTGGGGAGGCCATTCGCTATGTCTTGCTCGCAGCGCATTATCGCGCTCCTTTAGACTGGAGTGACGACGTTCTAGAACAAGCTCAAAGCAGTCTAGATCGTTTGTATGGGGCCTTACGGTTGTTAGACGATTTAGAGTCTGAGTTCGACAACGCTTCGCTTAGCGCGGACGAGCGAGACGCGCTTATCCCCCCTGCATTTAAAGCGGCCATGTTGGACGACCTTAATACGCCGCGTGCCTTAGCCGAGTTATTTGCTTTGGCCAAGCAGGTCAATACCACTAGCGATAGGGTAGAGCGAGGTCGATTAAAAGCGTCGATGTTGGCCTGCGGCGTATGGCTGGGCATTTTACAGCAGAACCCCGAAGATTGGTTTCAAGGTTCTGCGCAAACAAGTGCGGTTGATACGGCGAGAATCGAGCAACTGATTGCGGCGCGCAATGCGGCGAAAGCCACTAAAGACTGGTCGGCGGCGGACCGGATTCGTGACGAGCTGCACGCAATGGGCGTGCAACTCGAAGACAGTGCGACCGGCACTAAATGGAAATTGGAGCGTTAAGACGATGAGCAACATCGCACAAATTCAGGCAGAGCTCGTGGAAGAGTTCGCCTTGTTCGAAGATTGGATGTCGCGGTATGAATACGTGATTGATTTAGGCAAAACATTGCCCGAGTTTCCCGACGAATGGAAAACCGAAGAAAATCGTATACGTGGGTGTCAGTCGCAAGTTTGGTTAAACATGCAATATGCAGACGGCGTATTGCATATCGATGGATGTAGCGACGCCGCGATCGTATCGGGCTTAGTCGCCATTGTATTGCGCGTTTACAGTGACCAAGCCCCCGCCGATATTTTGGCTGCAAAACCCGACTTTATCGCTGATATCGGTTTTACCGATCATCTTAGTCCAACGCGGAGCAATGGTTTGCACTCAATGCTGCGCACAATTTATCAGCGCGCCGGCCAGTACTCGCAAATACTCTAGGGTGCACTGCACATCGACGAGTTGCGCTTTTGTGGCGCAGTGATCGTCGTTGTGAGTTCGAACGAATAGGGGGCGGCGGCACTGTGTGCTAGCGCAGCGTGGCACTCATTGAGGGGCTACTTAAGGCGCTATAACGCGCTATAAAATTAAACTAAATATTGGTCATGGCGTTACAATCGCCGGCTACGCAAAACTGAACCAACTCTTTAACAGACGCTAACACCATGGATACGCAGTACGCCCCGCACCTAATAGAACCCACAATGCAAAAACATTGGGACGACAGCCAAGCGTATCGGGCGCTCGAGGACGATGCCCGCGAGAAATTCTATTGCCTAGAAATGTTCCCATACCCATCGGGTAAGTTGCATATGGGGCATGTTAGAAACTATACGATTGGTGACGTCATCAGTCGTTATCAGCGCCAATTGGGTAAAAACGTTTTGCACCCAATGGGTTGGGATGCGTTCGGTTTGCCGGCTGAGAATGCCGCGATTCAACATAAAACGGCACCGGCCGAATGGACGTTGAGTAATATAGCGCACATGCGCGAGCAGCTTAAACGACTCGGCTTTAGTTACGACTGGAGTCGAGAGTTTGCCACCTGTGAGCCCGATTATTATCGGTGGGAACAGTGGTTTTTCGTGCAGTTGTACGAGCGCGGGTTAGTCTACAAAAAGGATTCTGAAGTGAACTGGGATCCCGTCGATCAAACTGTGTTAGCGAACGAGCAGGTGGTGGATGGGCGTGGCTGGCGATCGGGCGCCCTAGTGGTTAAGAAAAAAATTCCGCAGTGGTTTATTAAAATTACGGCTTATGCCGAGGAACTGCTGAGCAGTTTGGACGACCTTGATGGTTGGCCCGAGGCTGTTAAAACCATGCAACGCAATTGGATTGGCAAATCGGTTGGCGCTGAAGTGATATTCACCCTAGCCGAGTCGGATCCTTTGTCGGTATTCACTACCCGGCCAGACACCTTGATGGGTGTGAGCTACCTAGCGGTAGCCGCCGATCATCCACTCGCGGTGGCGGTTGCTGAACACAACCCAAAGGTGCAAAGCTTTCGAGTCGACTGCCAGCAGATGTCTACACAAGAAGCTGACCTAGAGACGATGGAGAAAAAAGGGGTGCCGCTTGGGGTGTCAGCCATCCATCCAGTCACAGGCGCAGCGGTGCCGGTCTGGTGTGCCAACTTTGTACTAATGAGCTATGGCACGGGGGCGGTAATGGCGGTGCCCGCCCACGATCAACGCGACTATGAGTTCGCGGTTAAGTATGGCATTGATATAAAGCCAGTGGTGTATCCATTGGAGGGTGAACTGGATATCCGTAGTGCGGCGTTCACCGAGTTGGGTGTACTCAAAAATTCGGGTGAGTTTGATGGCTTAACATCCGAACACGCCAAGGTGGCTGTGACCCAGTGGTTGAGCGAGCGTCAGCTTGGTGTCGAGAAAATCAATTATCGCCTACGAGATTGGGGCGTTTCACGTCAGCGTTATTGGGGTTGCCCGATTCCGTTCGTGTACGATCAAGACGAACAAGCGGTTCCGGCGCAAGAGTTCCCCGTTACCTTGCCAACGGATGTGGTAATGGAGGGCGTCGGCTCGCCTATTAAGTCGATGTCGAGCTTTATCGATACCGTTCATCCTGAAACGGGTGCGCCTGCGCGTCGCGAAACCGACACGTTCGACACCTTTTTCGAGTCTAGCTGGTACTACGCGCGTTACTGCTGCCCAAATCTAGATACGGCCATGTTAGACGCCCGCGCCAATCATTGGTTGCCAGTTGACCAATATATTGGTGGCATTGAGCATGCGGTCATGCACCTACTTTATGCGCGATTTTTTCATAAGCTCATGCGCGATGTGGGACTCATCGATTCGGACGAACCGTTTAAGCGTCTATTGACCCAAGGCATGGTCACGGCCGAAACTTTTTATCGTGACGCGCCCAATGCTAAGCGTGAATTTTTTAACGCTACCGAAGTAGAGGTCGTTTTCAACGACAAAGGGGTGGTCGAAGCGGCAACCCTTAAAGTTGACGGACAGCCCGTGGTTGTGGGTGCGGTCGAGAAGATGTCTAAGTCGAAAAATAATGGCGTTGACCCGCAAACCATGATCGACAAGTACGGCGCGGATACAGTGCGATTGTTCACTATGTTTGCGGCACCGCCCGATCAGTCACTGGAATGGAATGACGACGCTATCGCGGGCGCATCGCGCTTTTTACGCCGAGTTTGGGCGGTTTTACAACGCCATAAAGCCTTGTTGGACGATTTTGGTTTTGCAGCATTTAGTGGACGCGATTTAAACCCGGCCACCAAAGCGGTGCGCCTGCATGTGCACACCTTAATTGGTCGTGCGGTGCGTGACTACGAGCGGCAACAGTTTAATACGGTAGTCGCGGCGGCCATGGAGCTGACCAATCTAATTGAAAAAACGGCGTGGCACGAGTTAGAGCAGCACGCGAACGCCGCCCTTGCCGAAGCGTTGGGTGCGCTTGTGCGTATGTTGTTGCCGATTACTCCGCATCTTTGCGAGTTCGTGCTGCAGCAACTTGCCACCCCGCAAACGGCTGCTAACCTTGGTTGGTTGCAGGTAGACAGTACGGCGTTGACGCAAGATGAGATCAACTACGTCGTCCAGGTCAATGGTAAGTTGCGAGGGCAAATTTTGATCGGTGCCCAAGCGAGCCAAGACGAGATTAAAGCGGCCGCGCTTGCCGAAGAGAATGTACAACGCTTTTTGCAAGATGTGGCCGTGGTTAAAATCATTATCGTGCCAAACAAGCTGGTGAATATCGTAGTAAAAGCGACCAGTTAACCTAAATTACGTTTGGCAGCTGAGCGCGGGATCGTTTTCTTTGACCTGTTGCAAGCAGGCTTCTTCGTTGGGAATAAGCGATTAAACGCCAAACAGACTCTAGTATTAAGCGCTTGATGCGCTAAAATGCGCAAAGACCCTAAACTAATGGATTCACACGATATGACTGCATCAAACCTATTCAACGCCATTTCAGCTCTTACCCACGGAGTGATTAATTCGCGAGGGGAATCTCACCACGCCAGCGCCGCAATTCGTTCTCCTTATCGTTCTAGTAGACTCTTAGGTGTTGTGGTGCTCGCGCTGTTCGTGTCGGCCTGTGGCTTTCATTTGCGTGGCAACATTCCACTACCTGCAAGCCTGCAAAATATGTTCGTGAAAGCGCCAGATGGCACTTTTAAAGATATGCTTGAAGATGTGCTCATTAATGCTGGAGCGCAGCTCGCGCTATCTGAGCAGTCCGCAGATGTGGTGCTAGTCGTAGCTAAAGCGGATACTCGACGGGATGTGGGCACGCTTGACGAGCGTGGTTTAGCGAACAGTTACGATTTAACGTTTAGTGCGCGCTATAACATTGTGGATGCGGCGGGTGAAGTTATTCGCCCGATGAATACCGTTAGCGAGCGTCGTCGTTATGACTTCGATCCTGCTCTAGTCGTGGAAACCGAATCCGAAGAGCGCGAATTACAAGAAGACATGGAGCAAGACGTTGCCCTTAAAATTATTCGACAATTGTCGACCATGACCGATTATCAACCAGGCCTACCCCAAGGTTCCACGGATGCGAGCGGCAAGGGAACGGAAAGCGCGGTTGAGTCCGGCGAAGAATAGTCTTCGTTCAAACCATTGCGGTGTTTTTTATTCGATTTGTTGATCACATCCAGATAAGGGTTGTTCTGCGAGCGGCCGTTCAGCACGCGCATAGCGTGCTCGGCCGTCAGTTGGGGACACGGCGGTTGGGTTTAACCTGTTGCGTTCTAGCCCTGTTAGGTTCATCACCGCGGTTTTTAGCACCGATTCTGTTATGAGCATCCCGGTTGTACAACTCAGTGGCGCCCTGGCTAAATTCGCGACCGCGCAGGCCACTAATCCGCGCTTAATCCTTATTAACGGCAATGAATTGCTCTTAATTGAAGAGGCCTTAGACGAGCTGCGTAAAACCCTAAAGCCGTGGGGGTTTGATGAGCGTCTTAATTATCAACTCGATGCTGGATTTGACTGGGGTACGGTAACGGGACAAGGCCAGGCGATGTCGCTTTTTTCCGCTCGCCGGTTGCTCGAATTACGTGTACCTAAATCGCTCGGTGCGCAAGGCGGCAAGCAATTAGCTGATTATTGTGATGCAGGTAGCGATGACTTGCTTGTGGTTATTATGCCCTTGCTCGACCGTAAGCAGAAACAAACTAAATGGTTTAAGACGGTTGACGCGAAGGCATTAGTGGTCGATGTAAACGACATTGCGCCCGAGCACTATATGGCTTGGATTAAACAACGATTGCAGAGCAGGGCGTTGCGTGTCGAGGCGTGTGTGGTCGAACAGCTGGCGGTGATGACCGAAGGTAATTTGCTCGCGGCGGCACAAGAGATCGAAAAATTGCGTGTCTTGGCGAGTGAGGGCGCTGTTACTCTAGAACTGCTGAATGAATGTTTGGCCGACCATGCGCGCTTTGATGTTTACAATGTTTGTGATGTTTGTTTGAGTGGTGATTTTCAGCGTGCCGCGCGTATGCTCGAGCGGTTGCAGTCTGAGGGCATCGAGCCCGTCATTCTGAGTTGGGCGTTGGTGCGCGATATACGCGCACTCAGTAAAGTTAAATATGCCTTAAGTTTGGGTCAAGAGCAGCGTAGTGTGTTTCAAGCTAATCAAATTTGGGCTAAGCGCCAAGCCATTTTCGCTGCAGCGCTGCGGCGCTTCTCGTTGGCCCAAACCTATGAGTTGCTCGAAATGGCCGCTAGTCTTGATCAGTCAGTTAAAGGTCAACGACCCGACCATGAAATTGGTTCACCCTGGTTTCAGATTAGCCGTTTGTGCGCAAGGTTAAGCGGTTTTGACGCTCATTATCAGGCCGCCACGAACGGTTTGGACCCGCGGGTTTTTCACAATCGTTTGCAACCCTGTCTTTAAATGTGTCTGTGAATATGAACATGAGTAAAACGACAACGCAGCCCATCGCTGGTTATGCTGCCACATCCGTGCCTGAGTATATGTTGACTTTGGGGCGGAAGGCGCGCGCAGCAGCGCGTCCGCTCGCTGACGCCTCAACTGCACAAAAAAATGCAGCGCTTCTGGCTATTGCGGCCTCGTTACGCGCATGCAGCGCTGACCTGCTCGTGGCCAATGAGCAAGACGTAAACGCGGCAAAATTGGCACAGTTAGAGGCACCTTTGCTCGATCGACTTACGTTAAACGAAGTAATGGTGGAGGCTATGGCTGTGGGATGTGAACACGTGGCGGCCTTGCCAGACCCCGTAGGTCAGATGAGTGAATTGGCTTACAGACCGAGCGGCATTCAAGTAGGCAAAATGCGCGTACCGCTGGGGGTGGTCGGCATTATTTATGAGTCCCGTCCTAATGTAACGGTGGATGCGGCGATTTTGGCCTTAAAGTCTGGCAATGCGGTGATTTTGCGGGGTGGTTCAGAATCGCTTAATTCCAACCAAGCCATTGCAAAGTGCCTACACGCTGGTTTAGCCGTAGCCGGACTCCCGGTTGACGCAGTGCAAATGGTGGCTACGTCTGACCGTGCGGCGGTCGCTCAATTGATCAGCATGCCCGACTATGTAGATGTAATCGTACCGCGCGGCGGTAAAAGTTTGATTGAACGCATTACTCGTGAGGCAACAGTCCCCACGATTAAACATTTGGATGGCATTTGCCATGTTTATGTAGACCAAGCCGCGGATTTATCCAAAGCGATCGCGATTGCCGTTAACGCTAAAACGCATCGATACGGAGTGTGCAACGCCATGGAGACTTTGTTGGTTCACGCCGTCATCGCGCCCACATTATTGCCTTTGTTGGCTCAGGAGTACCTCGCCCGCGGCGTGGAGTTACGGCTCTGTGAGGCCAGCCTGGGTTTACTACAAGCTCATGTAGGCGTCGCAGGAGACACACCCTTGATCAAAGCCGCCGTCGCAGAAGATTGGACTAGTGAATATCTCGCGCCGATTCTAGCGATTAAAGTGGTCAGTTGTGCCGAGGATGCCATACAGCATATTGCCGAGTTCGGCTCGCATCATACCGACTGTATCGTTACTGAGGATCATTCGTTAGCTATGCGTTTTCTTAAAACAGTGGATTCGGCTTCGGTGATGATTAATGCCTCAACGCGCTTTGCGGATGGCGCGGAATTCGGTTTAGGGGCTGAGATTGGCATCAGTACAGATAAATTGCATGCTCGTGGACCGGTCGGATTGGAAGGTTTAACGTCGCAAAAATACATCGTGTTTGGCAATGGGCAAATTAGGGAGTAATGCCATGATCAAACCCAGTTCAATATTAGGTAAAGCAGCAGGTGTTGCTTAGGCGCTTTGGAGAATATGTCTGAGTCAACGTTGCGGTTAATTTTTGGCGGTACGTTCAATCCTTTGCATAAAGGCCACACAGGTGCCATCGAGGCCCTCGAACGCATCTTACCCATGCAAAGCGCACACTTTGTGTTGAGCGCTCGCCCGCCACACAAGAGCGAACTGAGTGCGTCGATTCGAGATCGCTATACCATGCTCGAATTGGCGTTGTCTGATTATGATAATTATTTTGCGGATGATACCGAGATCATGCGCCCAACCATCTCTTATACAGTTGATACGGTAAGTGCGTTTAAGCAGCGCTTTCCAAATTCAAATTTAGCCATGGTCATCGGAGCCGATAGCTTGCTGCGCTTACCACTGTGGTATCGAATTGAACAGTGGATTGATGACATCAATTGGATTGTGCTAGCGCGACCAGGGTATGACACCGCACAGGCGGTGCAGCTAAAGGACCGATTCGTTGAATCGACGGAAGCGCTGATGGCAGCGCCAGGCGGCGCTATTTGGTTGTTTGAAGAAACACAGTTTGATATTTCTAGTACCAATTTGAGGCGTTGTTTGCAGGCGCTAGGGCACCTACAACCTGATCAACAGGCTTTGCTCGACACTTATCTTGCACCGCAAGTGCAGGAGTACATACACACCCATTCACTGTACCGTTTATGAATTCAGAACAAATAAAAGAGCACGTTATTACGGCGCTAGAAAACGTTAAGGCCCACGAAATTCGCTGTATCGATATAAAAGATATTTCCGATTTTGCCGATTACATGATCGTTGCCAGCGGCACTTCAGATACCCATGTTAAGGCCCTCGCGCGTAATGCGTCCGATGAGCTGCGGGGCCTTGGCGTTAAACCGCTCAATGAAGATGGCGCGGATATTGGTGAATGGGTGTTGGTGGATTTTGGCGATGTGGTGTTGCATGTGATGCGCCCCGAAGTGCGCGCATATTATGACCTTGAAAAGTTGTGGGATGAAGACGTGCGTAATCTGGTGAAACAACATCGAGATGCCAATTCTAAGCAAAGCTAAAGCGCGCGCACTCTGCACTGAGCGCGAACGCGGCAATGGGTTTGTGCTATCGGTCAGAATCCGATGCAGGTGAGTCTGATTGCGGTGGGTACGCGTATGCCCGCTTGGGTGGAACGTGCCTTTAGCGAATACGCTAAACGTATGCCACCCATTTGTAAGCTAAGTTTAATCGAGATTGTGGCGGGTAAGCGTGGCAAGAACGCCGACATCCCCCGTATTTTACGCGACGAAGCGCTGGCTATCCAAAGTGCGGTGGGTGCCAACACTAAAATAATTGCGTTGGACCGCAAGGGACAATCGATCGACACGGTGCGGTTGGCGCAGCAGCAACAAACTTGGATTGACGAGAGTCAAGACGTGGCCATCGTTATCGGTGGTCCCGAAGGTATTGATCAAACTTTGCTTGCTACGGCCGATCAAATTTGGACTTTGTCGGCGCTGACTTTTGCTCATCCTTTGGTGCGAGTAATGATTGCTGAACAGTTGTATCGAGCGTGGAGCATTAACGCCAATCTTCCCTATCATCGAGGCGATTGATGCATCCGGCACAGGGTTATCAATTGATATTGGCGTCTGCGTCGCCGCGCCGCGCGGAGTTACTGCGTGCGATGGGTGTGGCATTTTCGGTGGAGATTGCCGATATTGTAGAAGCACGCGCGCCCGGTGAGCATCCTTACGAGTACGTGCAGCGGTTGGCCTGTGCCAAAGCGGCGGCGGTTAGGGCTCGAGTTACTGAGCAACGTGCTAACGAGGTGCTGGTATTAGCCGCCGATACCATTGTTGTGATAGGCGAGTTGAGCCACTTAACATCCGCGCACAGTGCCGAAAGGGCAAGCCAAGAGCAGACCATGCAAGTGCTCGAAAAGCCCCAAAACTACGCGGACGCCGTACGCATGTGGACGAGTTTGAGTGAGTCAGAACACACGGTAATGACGGCGGTTTGTGTTAATGCACCACCGACCGCGGAGGCGCCCCAAATCACCCGCTTTATCGCGAGTAGCCGCGTGGCGATGGGGCCGATTTCGAATGCCTCCATGCAACGTTATTGGGCGAGCGGTGAGCCACAGGACAAAGCGGGGGCTTATGCTCTGCAGGGGCTGGCCAGCGGTTGGGTACGGTCAATAATGGGTAGCCCGAGCACGATCATCGGCTTACCGCTTTACGAAACAAATCAATTGTTGGCAAAGTACGGACTCAATTGGTTGTAGCGCTGGCGCTTTTTCAGCCTAGGCTTTAGTGCTTATGACCGACGCTTAATCGCTAAAGGTTGGTTCGCTGATTTACTTTATTCTCACCTTCAGAGTTTCGATGTCAAAAGCAAAGACCATTTTATTGGATGATATAGGCGCATTTACGCAAGCGGCCTGGCTCGAAGATGGCCGATTGCGCGACTATCAAATAGAGCCGAAGGCCGTGCATAGTCAAATCGGTGATGTGTATCAGGGTAAAGTTGAGCGCGTGGTCGAAAGCTTGCAAGCAGCTTTTGTGGATATCGGCGCCGCGCGTCCCGCATTTTTGCCGCTAAGACCTGCGACCGGATCCGATGTGTCAGCCTCCAACCGCTCGCGCAGCTTGTTATACGTTGGGCAAAAGGTGTACGTGCAACTTAAACGCTTTGCCACGTCGAGCAAAGCAGTGCGCGTGAGTACCGACATTACCTTGCCCGGGATCGGCCTCATTTATTGCCCTAATGGCATCGAAGTGACTGTCTCCCAGCGAATTGTGGAACGCAATAAGAAACGTGTCCTGCGTCAGCTGGTGCTTAATTGGTTGGAGCAGCATGCGGCCCAAGGAAGCTTTATCGTGCGTGCGGACGCGGTTGATTTTAGCGAGCAAACCTTACTCGATGAAGCATTGGAGCTCCATACGCTGTGGCAAACAAGCCTCGCGCGTGCGGCCAATAATAGTAAGCCACACTTGATTTTGCAGGCCCCAAGTTTGGTGCAGCGAGTGGCACGCGCCAGCCAAGCGAGTTCGCTACCGTGCCAGATCGCTGCTTTACAGCCCTCGCGCTGGTTAGCTGAGCATGATTTAAGCGAATCGCCACTCTGGCAGGTGCATACCCATACCCAATCATTGTTTGTACACTGGGGCATTGACACGCTCATTCAATCACTTTCGCAGCGCGAGGTAGCCTTGCCTAGTGGCGGAAGTCTCGTGTTTGATGAAAGCGAAGCGCTGACTCTGATTGATGTTAACTCGGGCTCAGCGGTGCAAACGAGCGCAGCAGAGGTTGCCATCAACACTAACCTTGAAGCGTGCGTGAGCCTGGCGGAGCAGCTCCGATTACGTAATTTGGGTGGATTGTTCGTGATCGACTTTATAAATCTGGAGTCAGAGCAACAACGACAACGTATACTCTCGGCGCTGCGCGAAGCGCTACAATCTGACCCGCAGGTTAGGCTGCCTAGCGGTTTTTCGGCGTCGGGTTTAGTGGAGCTGCAGCGTGGTCGGCGTGGTAACACGTTGCAGCAATGGTCGCATGCGCCCTGCACAACCTGTGGTGGAAGCGGGCGGGTGTTTACGCCCTTATTTATTGCTCATCAAATTGTGCATGAATTGACCGCAAGCGCTCGAAAATACTCGGCAACTGCGTACACTATTAAGGCCGATAGCGCTGTGCTGCAAGAGTTGTCTACCACCTTAGCCAATGAATTGGTTAAGCTTCGAACCGAGTTTGAATGTGAATTAACGTTAAGCGAGCAAGCACACAATACCCAACCACAATACGCTATTCTTTTGCACTCGTAGCACTGCTCTTAGGGTTCGATCGGTAAACGTAGAGCTCTGAAGCATCAGAAATAAAAAGCCAAGAACTAAAACAACAAGGTACGCGCAATCGCACTTTTTTAAACTTATTTTGCTTTGTGTATAAACGCATAAAACAGACCATTGCGCAATTCCGATAGCCCATAGTCTGTAGACAAATTTTAAGCACACATTGTTGAGCATTTCATGACCAAAATTCTCCTCAGAATAGTCTTCACGCTTGTCGCGCTGTATGTCGCGGCGTGGCTATTTGTGGGAGGTTACCTTAGCCAATTGATGGCCGATCAAACGCGCTTGCAGGATAGCTTGGAGCAAACCTTCGCGGGCCGTAAAGTGCATTTTGCTAACGCCGAGCTGCAGTGGCGCGCGGGACGACTGCATTTGCTTGTCGAACAACTAAGGGTGGAAGGTGATACCCCCGATGTTCCAACCTTGGCATTCGCCCGTTTAAGCGCGCGAGTTAACCCTTGGTCTTTCTTATGGCTGTGGCCGGAACTAGAAGGTCTTGCGTTGGACTCCCCCACCATTGAAATTGACACGTCGCAAAGCGGGGTGACCCGTGTCGCGGGATTTACCTTAGGGCGGGGTGGGCTAGATACGAATGATAAGCGGCGCGTACTGCGCTGGCTTTTGGACCAGCGCAATACCGGGGTGCACAATGGCACCGTAATCTGGCGCAAAGCCAACGGTCAAGTACAGCAATATAGCAATATCAATTTCGTCTTTGATCGACTCGACGAAGCACGCACCGTAACCGCGGCGGCCACCTCAGAGAAAGGTTCATTAGCCATTAATTTGGCTACTCAAGGCGATATTGTCGAGCAGTCTGAGTGGGATGCTGAGTTAGAAGTGTTGGGCGGGGGCACCAAGCCTTTGCTGGGCAAAGACGACCTCGAAGTTAACGTCAGCGACGGGGTAGGGCAAGTACGGCTTAAAACACTCGATCTAGAACGTATCAGCGACTTTTTGTCGTTGCTTGATGCCGGCGCTCAAACTCAGTGGTTTCTTGATGCGAATGTTGGTGGTCGGCTGGCGGATGTGAGGTTTATGTTTTCCGGACCTTTGCTTGATTTTGATTCTTGGAATTTGAAAGCGCGAGTAGAAGCGTTGTCGTTGGATCCTGCGGCGAATGAGGGTCGGTTTCCGCGTTTAAATGGCTTGGCTGGCGATCTCGAAGCGTATCCTGAGCGCGGTGAGTTACGCTTTGTAGCCGACGATGCCGCCTTTGAATGGGCGCGGTACTTTGACTATTCGTTTCCAATCGATCTTGCTAGCGGGTCGATTAATTGGCGCAATCTAGACGATGGTCGTGTACAGATTCAGTTGCGAGACGCGCAGTTCAAGGATGATGCAGTGTGGATACAAGGTTTATCAGGAACTGGGTTAATCGGTACAGCATCTGAACAAATTGATAATTTTGTCGACCTATTCCAAGTGGGTTCGATCAGCGATCTGGAGTTCGCCAAAGGCGGTGTGGTCGCGCCCAGCAAGGGTGTTACCGGCAGCGCTCTAAACGTGGATGCCAGCGCCCAGTTCGAGATTTTTGATGTGGCCCTTCTCGATCGGTATATCCCGACCATCGCGTTAACCCAAAAACTTAAATCTTGGTGGGCCAACGCCTTTGTGCAAGGCTCGGCGCGCCGTGGGCACTTAGCGTTTTCAGGAACGCTCGAGCAAGCTGCGCTGCGCAGCGGAGAGTCAAAGCTGACCGCTTCGGCGGATTTTGCGGATGTTGTTTTGGATTACGGTTATCAACGCCAATGGCCAAAAATAGAGCGCGCCGACGGTACGATCGCACTTGAGGACGGTACGCTTACCGTCGCCGCAGAGCAAGCTTATCTGGATGGTGACAAAGTGTTGAGCTCAGATGTGCGCATTGTCGACTTAATGCTTTTGGAACGACAGTTAGAGCTGTCTGGAAAGATCTCTACGAGCTTTGCTAAGGCCGCCAAATTGATATTGCAGGGGCCATTGCTGGAGCCGCAAAATCGACCCAGTGAATTACCCTTTGACGTCACGCAAGGGCAGGTCGATGTTGACCTAGAGTTGTCGCTACCGCTTGCTGATGTGGATGCGGTTGAACTGGTGGGCACGGCTCAAGTGCACGATGCAGCCCTAACACTGACGGGCGGCGTTCCCGTAAGCAACATTAATACGCAGGTGCGGTTTACCCAGAATAGCGCCGAGTCTGATCCCATGACTGTGGCCTTTTTGGGCGGCGAAAGTAGGGCAGAGCTGGAGACAATCGAGGTGGGCA
>CAYOXK010000001.1:0-26446 GCA_964407915.1 uncultured Gammaproteobacteria bacterium | reverse complement strand
AGGTGGGCAAGCCGCCCAAATTGCGACTCAAAGCCAGCGGAGACCTTCAGGTGTCCGCGCTCGCCCCTTGGCTCGGCGAGCACCTAACCGCGCGTCTAGACGGGGGTACTCAGTGGGAGGGGGAGATTTTATTTGATGTACCCCAAGTGCTGATATTGGGGCGTACGGATTTACGTGGCGCTACCATTAACGCACCGCAACCATTGGGCAAAAATGCGACGCAGGCACTTGAGTTAAATTTGGATATGCGCTTTGGTAACGCCAATATGCAGCAAACCATCGACCTTAAACTGGCGGATCGCGCGCGCGTGCAATTACGGCAAAACCCGCGGGCTAGTGTTGGCACTGTCGAATCAGATTCTAAGGGTTCGTTCTTTGATGCGGCTGAGATCAGCCTTGGGCATTTGCGTGGCACAAACCAACGCGATGGAGTCAATTTCAATATCGACTCTGCGCGGATCAACCTTGATGACTGGCTCGAAACAATCATCGAGATTGCCAGCTTTGAGCCAATGCAAGAGGTTGCCGATACCCAGTTTTTGGATGCGATGCGCAGCATTGCAATTAAGGCGGAGAATCCTATTTTGTTAGGGCGGCAATTCGGTGCGTTTGAATTGAACGCGCACTCGTCGGATGGTCACTATTGGTTTGGCCATGTGGCGGGTGATCGTGTGGTCGGTAACTTACAAATGGAGCCTAGAGCCCCTGTTAGTCAGTTTCGACTAGACCTGGAGAAGCTCCACTTAGATCAAGAGCCCGAACAAGTCACGGAGTTAGCTCCGATTGATGCCTCGTTGAGCACCAGTAACTACCCGGCGTTAGATATCAATATTCAAGATTTTAAAATGGTCGATATGGCGTTGGGAAAGCTCATTTTCAGAGCCGCACCTACTGGTGATGCTTGGGTGATCGATCACTTGAGTCTTGAGGACGCTGGCCTGATTACCACGGGTTCTGGACAATGGCGCAACAGTGCGGAGCTAGGCAGCGTTACGCAAATCGATTTTGTGACCGATATTCAAGCCGCAGGCGATGCGTTGGACTCGCTTGATTTTGCGGGCTTCTTACGCAAGGGAAAAGGTTATGCCAATGGCCGATTGGAGTGGCAGGGCGCGCCCCATGAGTTTGATTATTCCCGCTTGAATGGCGATTTTGATATTCGGATTCAAGATGGTGAATTAACTCAAGTAGCGCCTGGCACAGGGCGTTTGTTGGGCTTGCTTAACTTCAATGCCATCTTACGTCGCGTAACACTGGATTTTAGTGATGTGCTCGCAAGCGGTCTTAAGTTTGATCAAATGCAGTACACGGGTCTTTTTGCTGAAGGCGAAGCGATCATGCGCGATGCTTATTTGTTTTCGCCTGCGGTCTTTGTACGCATGGAAGGCAAACTCGACTTAGATCAAGAGCTCATTGATATGGAAGTGCATGTCTCGCCGGAACTCGGCGGTAATTTAACATTGTTAAGCGCTTTAGCTAACCCCGCGGCGGGTGCGGTGATGTTTTTGCTGCAGAATGTGTTTAAAGAAGAAATGCGCAGCTCGAGTTTTGTGTCTTATCGCGCAAAAGGCGATTGGGCCGATTTTGAGTTTGTGGAAATTGACAGTAGTGAGCTCGATGAGTCCGCGTCTGAAAAGCTCGGCGCCAATGATGCCACGTCCCCCGAAGCCAATGTTGGAAGTTTAGCAACACCCCCAGGCAGCGAACTCTTTGAAACACCGCAGCGAGCTGCTCCCTAATATGTCGCGACAGCTCAACAACGCGCCACAGCGAACTCGTGTCGCCTGTGTGCAAATAAACGCACGAAACGACGTGCAGGCTAATCTCGACGCGGTGACCAAACAGTTGGAGCGCGCCGCCGAGGCGCAGGTCGATTTAGTGCTATTGCCAGAAAATTTTGCGCAAATGGCCAACTCAGCCGGTAGCCGTCATTGTGAGCTTTGGCAACCCGAACAGCCTGATTCGAGCGTGCCGGTGCAGCGGTTTTTAAAGTCCGCGGCGGCGCAATACAGCTTAATGATTGTGGCCGGTTCTATGCCCATAAAACCCCACACTGACGCGGCCCAACCTTTTTCGCGCTGTATTGTGGTGGATGAGCGCGGTCAGTTTATCGCGCACTACGATAAGCTGCATTTGTTCGATGTGAATACTGAACAAGCGCAATATCGAGAGTCCGACGATTTTGCGGCTGGCGCACTGGCGCAAGTCGACGCTGAGCCGCCTTCCAATGTGCTACGCGTCTCCACGGGCACGGATGGTTACAAGCTCGGTTTAACCATTTGCTACGATTTACGGTTTCCGGAGCTGTTTCGCCGTATGCTCAATGCAGGTGCGCAAGTATTTACCATACCCGCTGCGTTTACTTATGAGACGGGCCGACGCCATTGGCAAATCCTGTTGCAGGCGCGTGCAATCGAAAACCAGAGTTATGTGATTGCCGCGGGGCAATGTGGTGAACATCCCACCACTGCCTCACTGCAGGGTAAAGCTCCGCCACGTCGCACTTGGGGACACTCAATGGTAATCGCGCCCAGCGGCGATATCATTGCATCCCTTGGGCACGATGAAGACTTGTTAATTGCCGATATTGACCTTACTCAACAACAAATCGGGATAACGCAATTTCCCGCAATCCATCATCAGCGTCTGTCATAAAAATGATGGAGATCGATACTTTAAGCTGTGTTCAACCCACCACGCCGAACGCAGAGTAACCAGTACTAACGGTAAGCCTTGTTGTAAACCCTCTCAGGTGAGTGGGTAATACGAGCTCACGTCCAAGCATTGCTATAAATTCAATTGAGATAAACTATGCCATCTATTACCACCTCCGACAGCCCCTTTGCCACAGCGACGAGTATGTTGCTAGAACCCACTGGTCTCGCGCAACATCACTTGGAATCTATCTTAGGTCGATTAAGCGACGTGCAAGGTTGTGATTTTGCCGACTTGTACTTTCAGTATGCGAAACACGAAAGCTGGTCTTTGGACGAGGGAGTGGTTAAGAATGGAAGTTTTAGCATCGACAAAGGTTGCGGGCTACGCTCGGTGGTTGGTGAAAAAACTGCGTTTGCGTACAGCGAGGATTTAAATTACCAAGCGATTTTAGCTGCCGCCGAGGTTGTGGAAGCCATCGGTCGACGCGGGCAGAACTGCGCCACGCCCAAGCTGCAACGAGCGCCCCACCGCGCGGCTTTGTATAGCGACCTTGATCCCATTCAACAAAAACCCGATGCGGACAAGGTGGCGATGTTGCACCTAGCGGATCAGTTTGCGCGCGCTAAAGATCCGCGTGTGCAAGAAGTGATGGCGAACATCTCCAGTGTTTACGAAGTGATTTTGGTGGCGCGCAGCGATGGACGCATGGTGCCTGATGTGCGGCCCCTAGTGCGCTTTGACGTGAGTGTCATTGTAGAAGAAAACGGTAAACGGGAACGCGGCAGCATGGGGGGTGGAGGCCGCCTAGGCCTCGATTATTTTGACCAAGCGCTGATTCGCGACTATGCAGAGGAAGCCGTGCGGCAAGCGCTCGTTAGTTTGCATGCCATCGACTCGCCCGCCGGCACTATGGAGGTTGTTCTAGGGGCCGGTTGGCCCGGTATTTTGTTACACGAGGCGGTTGGTCATGGCCTTGAAGGCGATTTTAATCGTAAAGGTACGTCTGCTTTTAGCGGTCGAATCGGGCAACAAGTGGCTGCAAAACACTGCACCGTGGTTGATGACGGTACATTACCCGATCGGCGCGGCTCGCTAAGTGTGGATGACGAGGGCAATGCAAGTCAAAACACGGTTTTGATCGAAAACGGCATACTCAAGGCGTATATGCAGGACGAACAAAATGCGCGTTTAATGGGCATGGGCGTTACCGGCAACGGCCGGCGCGAGTCGTTTGCGCATTTACCCATGCCACGCATGACCAATACCTATATGCATGCGGGCGAGTATCCACCCGAAGAAATTATTGCCTCGGTAAAAAGAGGTTTATATGCGGTCAACTTTGGGGGCGGGCAAGTGGACATCACATCGGGTAAGTTTGTGTTTTCGTCGAGCGAAGCCTATCTGATTGAAAATGGCAAGATTACCCAAGCTGTCAAGGGCGCAACCTTAATTGGCAACGGACCCGAAGCGATGCAAACCATTAGCATGGTAGGCAACGATATGGCGTTAGACAGTGGCGTAGGCGTTTGCGGTAAAGAAGGCCAGAGTGTCCCTGTGGGCGTGGGGCAGCCTACGCTAAAAATGGATGCTTTAACGGTGGGCGGGGTACAGCTATGAGTCATTCTGGAAATACGTTGGGGCCGTCTTCAAACAGCGATTTGGGGCGTCCTTTGACCCTGATCGAAGCGGCCGAGTATGCCCTTGCACTCGCTAAGCAAGGCGGTGCGGACCAAGCGGAGGCGGCTTTGCATCAGGGCACGGGTCTGTCGATTTCGGCTCGCCAAGCCGAGCTTGAAACCGTTGAGAAACACAATGATGGCCAATTGGTGGTGACGGTCTATAATGATCATAAAACGGGCTCTGCGAGCAGCGCTGATCTCACCAAGGAGGGTATCGCCAGCACGGTTGAAGCCGCGTTGTCGATCGCACGGTTTACTGGGCGCGATGAGTGCTTAGGCTTGGCCGACGCGGCGCGTATGGCCACCCAGCTATACGATCTGCAGCAGGATCATCCATGGGATCTATCGGTGCAAGAATTTGGCGAACTGGCTTTAGAGTGTGAGGCCGCAGCCTTGCAGCAAGACCCTCGCATTGTGAACAGTGAGGGCGCGAGCGTATCCAGTTATCGCGGCAGCGGTGTGTACGCAAACAGTCACGGCTTTCTCAGTGTTGGCCATGGCAGTCAGCACAGTCTGTCGTGTTCCGTTATTGCGGCGGACGAACACGGTATGCAGCGTGATTATTGGTATGACTCCAATCGTCATCCGGCTAATTTGGCGGCAGCGCAGATGATTGGTCAACGCGCCGGCGAGCGCGCTGTGGCACGCTTGGGCAGTCGCAAAATTGCGTCCACCGTAGCGCCGGTACTCTTTGATCCAACTATGTCTAAGAGTTTGATTAGTCATTTTCTTAACGCGCTTAAAGGCGGTGCGATCTATAAAAAGGCATCGTACATGCTGGATAAAATCGACCAGACGGTGTTTCCGAGCTTTTTCAGTTTGACCGAAAACCCACATTTGCTCGGTGGCAATAATAGCGCTTTGCACGACGCCGAAGGGGTGGCGACGGTTGCGACCCGAGCACTAGTAACCGACGGCGTGCTCAATAGCTACGTGCTGAGTTCTTATACGGCGCGTAAATTGGGTACTCAAACGACGGCTAATGCGGGTGGGGTGCGCAACGTGAGGCTAACGAATACTGGCCAAAGTTTTGCACAGTTGCTCACCGAGCTGAATACGGGCTTGCTGGTAACCGAATTGATCGGGTCGAGTATTAATTCTGTAACCGGCGATTATTCGCGGGGGGCGGCGGGCTTTTGGGTGGAAAACGGTATGATTGCGTTTCCGGTTGAAGAAATCACCATTGCCGGCAATTTATCCAAGATGTTCCAGAATATTGTAGCGATTGGTAATGATACTGATCAACGCGGCAATATACATTGCGGTTCAATCATGCTGGAAAGCATGACCATTGCAGGAAGTTAAGAGTATAATTCTGCCTCTTTAATTTACTGGACTCTTTGCTCACAATGCCTATTTACCAATATAAATGCAGCGCTTGCAGTCATTCTTTGGAAGCCATCCAAAAAATGAGTGATGCGCCATTACTAACGTGTCCCGCGTGTGGTGAAGAGAGCTTAAAAAAGCAACTTACGGCGGCTGCATTTCACCTAAAAGGAACGGGTTGGTATGCCACGGATTTTAAAAATTCGGGTAAACCAGCGAGTCCACCTGCGGCGTCGTCAGATACAAGCGCGAGTGAGGGAGCGACCACACCGGTTGCACCAGCCGCGGCGGGTGCAGCGACCGAATCGAGTACATCGACTAAAGCACAAGTTGCAGCTGAGTAGCCGGAAGGACGACGTTGGCCATACGCAAAGCATTTGATCTATAACGCTCAACCCTATACCTCAGCTCTACAATTCGACCCTACCGTTCAACCTAAATGTCAGGCACTAAGCTAGGATTTTTCGCATGATGATAAGACTACGTCGATATTTTGTAGCTGGGTTGCTGATCTGGTTACCCCTCGTGGCGACCTATTGGGTGTTGATGTTTTCCATTCGCCTCGTAGACCGCTCCCTCCTGTTGTTGCCGGAACAATATAGACCTGAGAACTTAATTGGTTTCGAAATTCCTGGCCTAGGGGTTATTTTGACGTTGGCCATGGTGATTTTAACGGGCTTTCTGGCCGCCAGTTTTTTTGGGCGCAGCATGGTCACAGCGTGGGAGTCGATTTTGTCCCGCATACCGTTGGTACGTTCGGTATACGGTGCGGTCAAGCAAATCACGGTGAGTTTGTTTTCAGATACCAGCAATTCGTTTCGCGAAGTGGTGTTGGTGGAATACCCGCGGCGCGGAATGTGGATGCTCGCTTTTGTGACAGGCGAGGCACCCAAAAAGGTGGAGGCTGTATTGGGTGGACCCATGATTAATATTTATGTACCCACTACGCCTAATCCAACCTCCGGCTATTACATAATGGTGCCGCAGCAGGACGTCCGTAAACTCAATATTTCAATTGAAACCGGATTAAAAATGATACTCTCCGCGGGCGTGGTTAATCCCATCGATTAGAGCGGTTTGTACGCGTAATCCAATCAAGCCAAATAGCAGATCGCCACGCGATCGGTTGGCTCTTATTAACCCATTTGCGTTGTTAGAATTAGTATGAAAACTTTACGAAGCCACCGTTGTGGACACATTAACGAGTCCCACGTTGGCGAGATCATTTCTGTAGCGGGTTGGGCGCATCGGCGTCGTGATCATGGCGGTGTTATTTTTATTGATCTGCGCGACGCTTCAGGCTTGTTGCAGGTAGTGGTAGATCCCGACGCCAAGGACGCGTTTGCGGTAGCCGATACCGTGCGCAATGAGCACGTGTTACACGTTACGGCGACCGTCCGTACTCGTCCCGAAGGGACACGCAATCCGGATCTACCGACGGGTATGGTTGAGGTATACGCTACGCAATTAACGGTGCTGAATCGTTCTGACCCCATTCCGTTTCAGTTAGACGAGGACGATGTGAGCGAGGCAGTGCGGCTTAAATATCGCTACCTTGATTTGCGCCGACCTATTATGCAAAAAACGTTGCGGATGCGCAGTTCAGTAACGCAGTACATGCGCAGGTTTCTCGATAGCCATGATTTTGTTGATATCGAAACGCCCATTCTGACTAAGTCGACTCCAGAAGGCGCGCGCGATTACTTAGTGCCGAGCCGAGTGCATGCGGGGGAGTTTTTTGCACTGCCGCAGTCGCCCCAGTTATTTAAGCAATTGCTGATGGTCGCGGGATTCGAGCGTTATTATCAAATTGCACGCTGCTTTCGTGATGAAGACTTGCGTGCCGATCGCCAGCCCGAGTTTACCCAGCTAGACATCGAAACCTCGTTTCTTAATGAAACCGAAATTATGGATTTGATGGAAACCATGATCTCTGGCTTGTTTGCCGACGTGGCCGGTATTGAGTTCGCGCAACCTTTTCCCAAGATGACCTATGCCCAGGCGATCGAGGACTATGGGATTGATCGACCTGATTTACGCATTCCGCTGAAACTGGTGTCGGTGACGGATTTAATGCGCAACGAGGATTTTAAAGTGTTTTCAGGCCCAGCCAATGCACCTAAAGGTCGCGTTGCTGCCCTGAAGATTCCGGGCGGGGCGAGTAAAATGAGCCGCAAGGAAATCGACGATTGCACCGACTTTGTGGCGAATTACGGCGCCAAAGGGTTAGCCTATATTAAAGTAAACGCCGTTGCGAGTGGTCGCGATGGCTTGCAATCACCGATTATCAAAAACTTATCGGATGAGTGTTTAGCGCAAGTGATGGCCCGTGTTGAAGCACAGGACGGAGACCTGGTGTTTTTTGGCGCGGACACGGCTAAGGTAGTCAATGATTCGCTCGCGGCTCTGCGTGTTAAGTTAGGGCACGCTTTGGGTTTTGCGCAGGTCCAGTGGGCGCCGTTATGGGTAATTGATTTCCCCATGTTTGAAGCCGACAGCGAAGGCAATTGGACCTCCTTGCATCACCCGTTTACGGCACCGGCAGTGGATCAATTGGAGCTGCTCAAAACCAGTCCAGGCGAAGTGCTTTCGCGCGCTTACGACATGGTGGTGAACGGCATGGAGCTCGGCGGTGGGTCAATTCGTATTCATCAAACCGAGGTGCAGTCGCAGGCCTTCGCCGCGCTCGGTATCGACGCGGAGGAAGCGCAAGAGAAGTTTGGCTTTTTACTGGACGCACTGCGCTATGGTGCGCCCCCGCACGGCGGTATTGCCTTTGGTGTTGACCGCATCGTGGCCATGATGTCTGGGGTAGAGTCGATTCGTGATGTAATTGCTTTTCCGAAAACGCAAAAGGCTTCTTGCTTGTTAACGTCTGCGCCGAGTGCGGTAGACAACACGCAGCTGCGTGATTTGCATATTCGGCTTCGCAGTAAAGCAAGCAATGGCAGTGGGTCAGATTA
Organism: uncultured Gammaproteobacteria bacterium; assembly: GCA_964407915.1. GTDB lineage: Bacteria > Pseudomonadota > Gammaproteobacteria > Arenicellales > Arenicellaceae > Arenicella. The sequence continues at coordinate 17,820 of CAYOXK010000001.1, read as the reverse complement.
GTCGTACGCGCCTAAGCGTTGCTTATCGAATACGCCCTGCGAGGCTGTGGTTTTGAGCGACCCTATTGAACCCGCCGAACTTGCTAGAGACGTGTCGCTCGAATCGCTCAACACTCTTGCGATTCCGGCCCGTGCGGCGCATTTTGCTAATTTAGACAACATTGAGCAGCTGCCACAATTGCTCGCGTTCGCGCGGCATCAGCATTTGAGCGTATTTGTGTTGGGCGAAGGCAGTAATTGTGTGTTTGCTGGCCACTATGCGGGTTTAGTCATTCGTAATCAGTTGCGCGGCATAGAGGTCTTGCACGAAGATCATCAACATGCGCGTTTACGGGTGGCGGCGGGTGAAAATTGGCATGCATTTGTGCAGTGGTGTTTACAGCGCGACCTGTATGGCTTAGAGAATCTGGCACTTATTCCCGGCACGGTCGGCGCCGCGCCGATACAAAATATTGGCGCTTACGGCGTTGAAGTTGAGTCGTTTATCGAGTGTGTTCACGGGGTAGACAGTGCGACGGCCAAGCCGCAGCAATTTACGCGCGAAGAGTGCCAATTTGCTTATCGAGAGAGCATCTTTAAGGGGGCGTTGCGCGACCAAGTGTTACTCACGGCGGTGGACTTTGTTTTATCTAAACAATTTACCGCTATCACCCATTATCCTGCCCTCGCCGCAGCCCTCATCGCACCTATAACGGCGCAGAGTGTGTTCGATGCGGTGTGCGCGATTCGTCGCGCTAAGTTGCCCGACCCGCGCCTAACTCCAAATGCGGGCAGCTTTTTTAAAAATCCGGTTGTCAGTGCTCAACAGTGGTCGCGATTGCAAGCCGACTTCCCAGATATCGTCAGTTTTACCGTGCCCGGCGGATATAAATTAGCCGCAGCGTGGTTGATTGAACAGGCAGGCTGGAAGCAACGCGATCTAGATTCGGTGGTGGTGCACGCAGAGCAAGCGCTCGTGATTACTAATCCGCAACATCGTGCAGGAACGACTGTGCTAGGCTATGCTGAGCAAATAGTGCGGGATATCCAGCAACGCTTTGGAGTTGCGCTTGAGATTGAGCCACGCGTAATTGTGTGACGCGCTGGCACGCCCAAGGGGCTGCAAATAGAGTCGTTGCAAGCCTCGGCAAAGGAGGGGCAGCAGACCCCGCCGTTTCTTATTTTAGCGAGTGAGACCAACCCAAGGTTAATATTTCGTAATGCTCAAAAGTCTCTTTACACGGTCAGTAATAAGGTGGAGTTTAAATCGCTCCGCATCGTTCTATCTTTGAGACGCGCCCCATGAAAAAAGCTTTGAGTATTCTCTTTTTAAGGTCACCGATGGATTTGATATCGCCAGTGCCTGAACTCATCCCGAGTTTGCGACGACAAGCTTTGCTTCAGTACGGCATCCTGCGAATAGTTTTGCTGCTAAGCTTATGCGCGGTGGCGTCGATAACCCACGCGCAATGGGAAAATTTGGCCGACTTTACCGACGCCGAACCCGCCCCCATTAGCGATGAGGAGCCGCCAGCCAATCGGGTCGAACTCAAGCAAAAAGAGTTTTTTCGCGCAGTCAATGACCCCGAGTTGAAGGCCGATATTGAAGCGAATTATGCGGCCATTCAGGTCTTAATGTCGCAGGGCAACGCCTTTAATTTAGAATTAAGCGAGCTGTATTTTTCGTATGCCTTATTGTTGCGCGAGGCGGGGCGCGTAGACGAAGCCGTAAAGGCGCTCGTTGACGCGATGCATATTCAAAAAGCCAACTACGGCTTATACGACGCGCGCCATAAAAGCCTACTCAAATTGCTCTTTGACTTTAATTTCGAGCGCCAACAGTACGAACTCGCGGAGGAGTATCTCGGGCGACTTCTGTTGCTTGAGGAGCAACTCGGTGAAAAACCGGGCGACGAGACGTTTGCTATGCTCGTGCAAATGGGTCACTACTATCTAGATGCTTATCAGTGGAGTTCGACAGGCACCGATGCTGCACTGGAGAACATTAGTATTGCCGCGCGCTATTTTCGTAAATGCTTAGAGGCGTATCAAGGTTCTTTATTCAGTGAGCGCTTACTGCCGTATGGCGAGTACACCTACGCGGAATATTACCTCAGCAATGAGTTAGCACAACAGTACTTGCGCGTGGATGCCGACTTGATGCGCACGCGCTCCAGGCTGGATACGCAGTTACAAGAAGCTCGCATGAACAGCATGCTTTCTCGCAAGAATGCCGCGAAAGCACTCGAGCGGTTCTTAAAAGACGCCCATACGCAACAGAATCAGTCGATGCGAGTACGTGCGCTCATTTCAATTGGTGATTTAAAGTTGATGACCGGGCGGGCGCAATCTGCCAAACGCTATTACGCCGAGGCCTGGCAGGAGGCACAGACTTTGAGCGCAAGCGACCCACAACGCAGCCTCTTTTCCGAGCTGCGCAAATTGCCCAACTATATGTTCAGTAAAGAGTGGAACCGTACGCAAAACCCCAACAAAACGCGCATGAGTGTGCCGATTAAAGTTTGGGTTAATAGTTCGGGTAGGGTCATGAAGCTTGAACAGGCAAGCCCCGAGGGGCCGCTTAACGACGCATTATACTCTCGCGCCCGGCGCACGCTGTGGAACTACACGTTTAGACCGAGAATGGTCAACGGTGAGTTTGTTGATGTGGAGGGAGAGTTGTTTGATGCGGAAATTTTAGTACGAAACTCGTGGTTGGAGCGCCGTATAGAAAAGGCAGCCCAGTTGGACGAGGCGCCGCAGCCGGATAAAGAGCCGGCCGGATAAAGAGCCGCAGCCAGATCCAGCGCCGTCGACTGACGCACCATCACAACAGATATCTGCAGAGGAGTAAACCGATGAGCTTGTTTAATCCAAGAATGTATTTTTGTGCGGGTCCCACGACCCCCGCGTTATCGCGTGCTTACAAATACCGCCCATTAAGTAGCATGCTTAAGTTTGCGGCGATTTTGTTTGCCTGCAGTTTAGCCGCCTGCCAAACCCCGATTGGCAGCATTCCGCAAGACAGTAAGACAAGCACGTCCTTGCCCGCTCCGCCAATACCCTCGGGCGGCACACCCTCGGGCGGGGACTCGAGCAGTATTCCATCGATTCCAGGGCCAAGCTCAAGCTCGCCGAGCAGCAGCCCATCGTCGGACACCCCACCGCCCGCGGGCGCAGAGCCTTCAGCCAATGAAGCGCCTTCAGCCAATGAAGCGCCTTCAGCCAATGAAGAGCCTTCAGCCAATGAAGAGCCTTCAGCCAATAAAGAGCCCTCAGATTCCTCTGCCGATACCCAGGCGGGCAATACCGACAATCCATCCGCCCAGCCGTCAGAAGGGTGGGTCGACGAAGATTGGGGTACAGACGATAGTGCCAACGACACCGCAGGAGAGGTCGAGCCTGAGCAGCCCAATTTTGAGTCGCAGGGCGGGTTAAGCGAGCAAGAAATCGAAGACTTGGAAAAAGAGTTAGAAAAGAGCTTTAAGGATTTTGACGCCGACATGCAACGCGAAAAAGACATTGCCGAAAGTAGCGAAAACGAAGATGCAGCAGACGACAATATTGGCGGAATCGGCGACTTTGAGGAGTACCAAGAAGACGCAGACGCCTCGGCTAACAGTGGTGCCCCATCTAGCGCTACGAGCGGTGCCCAAGATGCTTCACAGTCGTCGAGCAGTGGCGGACAGGGTGGCAGTGCAGGGCAAGCGCCGGGGGCCGAGGGGCCAAAAGACGTTGCCACCAACTCGCCCAAGCCACAAGCCAACGACGTGCTCAAGCCTGAAGACGAACAACCTTACACTGATTCGCGCGATAACGACGATGTAGTAGCGCGGCAATTGCGCGAACTGGCCGAGACCGAAACGGACCCCGCGCTCAAAAAGCAATATTGGCAGGACTACGAAAATTACAAAAGCGGAAACTAACAGCCTATGCACAGCTTTGATGCCCACAAACTCTATGCCTGCTTCCGGCCATGGACCACCCTGTTGGCGGTCTGTTTTGCGCTCGCGGCGTGCACTTCTTATGAGTACAAACAAACCTCGCTAGAACCCGCCACTCGTTTGCCCAGCGACCACCCGGTAGCGCTCGACGATCGGCTTCTCTTAGATGTGGGCATTATCCTGTTTGACGCGGGTACTGAACTAAGCGATGACGTGTCGGTCGAGTACGCCAAAGTACGCGCGAGCGAAGCCGTGTGGTTCTCGAGTAAATTAAAAGAAACACTCGAGCAAAGTCGCGCATGGGGTATGGTGCGCGTTGCGCCCGTGCAGACTACGCCGTTTGATTTAACCATTACGGGCAAGTTGATCGAGTCCAATGGCGAAATAATGATCGTGCAGGTGCAAGCATTCGATGCACTCGGGGCAAACTGGTTAGACAAGGAGTACGAGTATCAAACCTCGCAATATTCTTACGATCCAGAGGTGGCCATTCAGCAAGATCCGTTTCAGCCGCTTTTAAATGAGATTGCCAATAATTTGGTTGCGGTGTTAAACACTCGATCAGCCGCCGATTTATTGCAAACTCGACAGGTGAGCCGTTTGCGCTTTGCTGAGTATTTTCTGCCCGACCTAGTGGACGATTTTTTAAGCACCGATATTGACCAGAAGACGCAGCAAGCAACGGTCACGTTGCTGCGGGCACCGGCACCCGATAATCCATTTATGGACAAGATTGACTCGGTGTATGCCCGCAACCAATTGTTCTTGGATGTCGTACAGGATTACTACCGGCAATTTACCGCCAAAATGGCTGAGCCCTATAAGGAATGGCGACGTCTGAGTTATAAAGAAGTGCAGTACCAGCGCATACTGAGTGAGCAGGCACGCAAAGAGAAGATTGCGGGCGTAGCCTTGATGGCCGCAGGTGTGGTTGGTGGTGCGCAAGGCAGTGGGAGTAGCGCTGCGGCGGGCCGCTATCTTGCACTTGTGAGTGGGGGTTTTATATTCGCCAAAAGCTACGATAAAAATGCCCAAGCATCGGCACATGCGTCTGTTTTGCGCGAATTGGGCGCGTCGTTGGAAGACGAACTGGCCCCGAGTATCGTCAATTTACAGGATCGAACGGTGACACTCGGTGGTACGGTAGAGCAGCAATTTGAACGCTGGCGCAACACCCTGCAAAATCTATTTGAGGCGGAATTCAACATCACCGCACCGCCTGCCGAATCGGCTACTGAGCCTGCGCTTGCCGATGAATAACGTGAGGCCGGAAGCATGAACGACCGCAGCCTCACCCCAACAAACTATCAGCCCCCCGGCAGGGAGCCGCGCGCGACGCCCAATTCGAGTGTGACGCCAAGTGCCGTGCCGTTCGTTTGGTGGCGATCGCAGTTAGTGCTTATGATGATTGCTTTTGCGCTGCTGTTACTCGGTGGACTGTTATTGTCTTGGTTGCTACCTCCAGCGGCGCTAAGCAATACGCCCAGTGCGGTTAGCGTAGCACCGAACGGCAATTCATCGTTTGTACCGAACGCGGAGGGCGACACAGAATTGGCTCCGTGGCAGGCGCAACAACGGGCTGACGCGCGCGCGCAGGCGCAGCAAATATTGGCGGAGCTTATTGAGCTTAAACGCAATTTGGAATCAATGCGCGTACGCGAATGGCGACTTGCTGAGTTCGATGCAGCATTGGCTCGTGCTGAACAAGGCGACGACCATTACGCTTTACAGGCGTTCTCGCAAGCCTTAGCTGAGTACCAGGCAGCGCACAGCGCTCTGCAATCGCTCGAACGGCAAATTCCGCAAGTGGTAGAGCAGTATACCAACAATGCCAATAAAGCCATGAACGACGGCCGTTTCGAGCTTGCCGAGCAATATTTTTCCAAAGCGCTGCAATTGGATCGTAATCATATTCCAGCACTATCGGGCCAAGCGCGGCTTGCAACCATGCCCGAGGTGTTGAGCACCATCGCGAGCGCCGATGACAAGCGACAGCAGTACCACAGCCGCCGCGAAATCGATTTGTTAGAGAGCGCGCTTGCTGATTATCAAAAGGCGCTAGAAACCGATGCTCTCGCTCCAGGTGTGTCTGACAAGATGCAGGCGACCGAGCGGCAAATCACAGAGCACCGTTTTAATGCCGCGATGTCCTCAGCGCTCGGCGCACTGCTTGCTGGACGTTATGCGGTGGCCCAGACCCAATTTAGCCTCGCCTTAGACGAACGCCCCGAGCATAAGTTAGCCAAGCAAGGACTCGATCAAGCCCTCGCGCTCAACAAGGGCAGTTCTATTCGCGAGATGTTTGCTCAAGCCAGTGCTTTGGAAAGTAAAGAAAACTGGCAACAAGCCGCAAGTGTTTATTCGGCTATTCTGGCTCGTGATTCGAGTCAGGTGAAGGCGCGTGGCGCGTTGGTGCAAGCGCAAGTACGGGCGCAATTGGATGCCAAGTTGCGCGCTGCGCTGGCGGAACCCATGCACGTTACCGATCCTGAGCGGCGCGACGCAATTACGCAAACCTTGGCGCAAGCCAAAGGTATCCGCCGGCAAGGCGCGGTTTTAGATGGGCAGATCGAAGCACTTGAGGCACTACTTGAGGGCGCCACTCAAATCGTGACTTTGTCGCTGACTTCCGATTCCGCAACCACAGTGTATTTACTGAAACGCGGTGCTAAACCGATTAAATACGCCCCCTTCGCGAATAAAGTTCTGTCTTTGCCACCGGGAAGGTATGCATTGTCGGGGCAAAGGGTGGGGTATCAAGACGTGCGACAAGAGCTGGTTATTGCACCGAATACCGAACGATCCTTGCGCGTTGATATTCGCAGCAAAGTTGCCCTCGCTGCACCTCTGAATGCAGGGGAAGATTCGTGAGTAAACAGCGTGCGAGCCACACTTCCCGAGCACAAGCTTCTGTACCGGGGACGCTGCAGCCATCGGCGTATCAACCGCCTAGTGCCACAAGTCCGTCGCGTTGGGTGTGGACCTTGCGTTGGTCGCATTTGGTACTTTTCTCTGCCATCCTATTTCTGGTGTTTTTTGTGTTCTTTCTAGCGTTCGCGCGCAGTATTCAGATCGATGTGCGCACCAACAGCTTACAACGCGGCGAACCTGATCAAGCGGTGGAGGCTGATCTTTCACTATCCGCATGGCTGCAGTTACCTGTAGGCAACCGCTACCTAGTTTTGCCAGGCACGCAGTCGGTGGCTGTTACGGCTGAGGGCTTTGTAGCGCAAGCGCTGACAATTGAGGTTGGCGAAGAACGTTTTCAGCAATTTACGATTGATCTAGAAAGACTGCCGGGCGTTTTAGCGGTGGCCGTGCGTTCGGCGGACCCAGAAGATCCCATTGGTGTGAGCGCCGCGCAATTGTGGCTCGATCCTGACGTGCGTATTAACGTGCCAGGTCAGGTTAGCAATGTTCCAGCAGGGGAGCAAACCATCACGGTCGACGCGCCGCTCTACCGACCTGTGACGCAGGATTTGCTGGTGCTAGGACAGTCGCAAGTGCAAAACCTCGACATTGTGCTAGAGCCGGCCTGGGCGAACTACGAATTTAGCTCATCTCAAGCCGGTGTGTCGGTAGCGGTTGATGGTCAAACGATGGGGGAACTGCCGCTGACCATTCCCCTTGAAGAGGGCACGCGAATCGTGCGCTTTAGCAAACCGTTGTTTACGAGCATTGAGCAAACAGTGATCGTGACCGCCGATGAGTCGGTAAAGGTGCCGCCCATATCGTTGCAGCCAGCGCCCGGTATCGTTGAGCTTGCAAGCGAACCCGTGGGTGCGGCGGTCTTGGTTGATGCCGAGTATCGCGGGCAGACACCGCTTGCGCTAGAACTGCAGGGTAGCGTTCAACACCGCTTACAAGTGTATCAACCAGGCTATAAAGTGGCGGAGCAATCCTTGCAAGTTGAACCAGAGCAAACAACTAAACAAACGGTTGCCTTAGAGCCAGACACTGTGCCTGTACGTCTCAGCGTGAGCCCCGCGAGTGCGCAGGTGAGTATTAATCAAACCGTGGTAGGCAATGGCAGCCGCACACTCGAACTTCCCACGTTGTCGCATACAATTGAGGTGTCTGCACCAGGTTATGTGAGTCAAACGCGCACTCTAGTGCCAACCGCCAACGACACCCAGGTGCTGTCTTTTGACCTCTTAACGCGTGAAGAGCATTACTGGGCGAATATTCCCAGTGAATATATAAACTCGGTGGGCAATAAGATGTTGCTCTTTAAAGCGCCCGGCCGTGTCGAAATGGGATCAAGTCGTCGCGAAGCGGGTCGTCGTTCCAACGAGGTTGAATATACGGCCAAACTCGACAAAGCGTTTTTTGTTAGCACACTCGAAACCACCAATGCGCAATATCGCCAATATCAGACGACCCATACGTCGGGAAATTATCGACGCAACAGTCTTGACCTGAATAATTACCCAGTGGTGCAAGTCAGTTGGCAGCAGGCGGCACTGTATTGTAATTGGTTGAGCGAGCGCGAGCAGTTACAGCCGTTCTATACAACTAAAGCGGGTTTTGTCTCGGGCCACGATGCGAGTGCCAATGGCTATCGCCTGCTCAGCGAAGCTGAGTGGACTTGGCTTGCTGCGCATGCCAATGGTACACGGCATATCTACCCTTGGGGTAATTCCGAGCAGTTTCCTAGTGGTACTCCTTTTGGCAATGTGGCGGACGAAAAGGCGCGCGATATCAGCAATTTCATTCTTGAAGGTTATACGGACGGTCATGTTACTGCGGCCGCAGTGGGTTCGTTTGCGCCCAATGCCAAAGGGCTTTACGACCTAGAGGGCAACGTGGCCGAGTGGACACACGACTGGTACGGTGCGCAAGGCAATAAGCCGCTGGCTGAGCAAAGCGCAGAGGGTGTAGCACTCGACCCGCTCGGTCCTGATATAGGCGAGTACCATGTAGTAAAAGGTCCGAGTTGGGCGCGCGGCTACCTGCCGCAACTGCGTTGGGCCTATCGAGACTCCACGGCTAAAGGCCGACACGATTTAGGTTTTAGGGTGGCCCGCTATGCACAACCTTAAATCATTCGCGCAAGTGCTGACCGTGCGCGGGTTGCTCACACTGTTAGTGCTCGGCTTCGCACTGCAGGGGTGGGCGCAATCCGGCAGCCCGGCGCCCGTGCAAGCTGAGTCGCAAACGCAAGAAACAGCGCAAGTAGAGTCGTCATCGCCAGCAAGTGAGCCTAAAAACGATACCCAAAGCACACCCGCCGAGGCCGCGGACGACTCTAGAGCGGCAGATAACGCGGGGGTCGTGGATAAAGAGTTTAACCCCACCGAAGAAATTGTTGAGGATCAAGCCGTCTCGTTTCCCGTGGATATATGAGCGGCCAGCACAGGTAAACCATCTATGAACTTTTATAAAAGCGAATTTTTCTATCAGATAGTGGCGTTTGTGTTATCTGCTATCGTCGTCCATACCGTTTACATAGGCTTGGTTCGCCCGAATGCCGAACTGGTTTTAGCGGCTGAGCGAGAGGCGGTGGCCGAACAAATCGCCACCGGTAAAACGGTTGCCATCGAGCGTTCGGCGTGGGTGGTATTGAAGGACTACGAACAAGAAAGTTGCTTTATTTTGATGTTCTGGGTGTTGGCCATTATTGGACTTAAAGCGCAAGGCGTGGGCGCACAAAGACGTTTAATGTCGCAACAGTTGCTAGCGCTTGAGGAAGGGCGGCGGGTATTACCCGAAGATGCACGCAAGCTGTCGCGCCCATTGGAAGCGTTGGCTCTGCCAGAACGTGATTTTTTGTTACCACGGGCGTTGCGTGGCGCGTTATCGCGTTATGGTGCGACTAAGTCGGTACATGATGTATCCAGCGCGGTGCGCGACATTTGTGAGGACGAAGCCGATCGACTCGATTCTGAATTGTCGATGGTGCGTTACATTACCTGGGCCATCCCCTCGATTGGATTTATTGGCACGGTGCGGGGTATTGGCACGGCGCTCGGCAATGCGCATGAGGCGGTCGCTGGTAATATCGCGCCTGTAACGGCGAGCCTTGGTGTGGCGTTTAATTCGACGTTTGTCGCGCTGCTAATCAGCATTGTGATCATGTTCTTAACACACCAAATCACCTTGATGCAAGAACGAATGGTGCGCGAAGTGCAAGACTACTGTGATCAAAATTTGATCAACCATCTGCAAAATTAAGCTTATGCATACTCTATTTATCAGCGATCACCGCCTGCAGTTATTTGCCCAAGACCTCGTGTGCCAAAGCCATGGCTATGCACTGTTGGCTGGCGAACGGGTGCTATTTGATATTGATGAAAGCGTGGCTCCCATACAGCAAGTGCGTCTGCAACCGGAAAAAGTTAATTCGCGTTATTGGCTCTATTGTGATGAATCGGGCATTGCAAGTAACGCCGCTGGACTCCGTCACAGCGCCGATTTGGTGTTTAAACATTTACAGGCGTTGCAGGTTAAGCACGGAATAAACGCACTCACGTTAGTCGTTCCATCGCACTATCAAGCGCATCAATTACAACTGCTAATTGGCATTGCACAAGCGGCTGGTATGCAGCCTATGAGGGTCATCAATAAAGCCGTCTTGATCAGTGCGAGTGTATTGAAAGACGCGACACAGCCGCTCGCCTTAGTGGACATTGGTCTAAACCAGACGGTCGTCAGCTTTGTGCAAGCGAGCGGCAACGGTTTGGAATTGGAGTCGCATGAGGTGATCGCGGGGTGTTCCATCAGCAAACTGCAAGATGCTCTCATGAACCGGGTACAAGCCAATTTTATCGAGCAAGATCGGTTTGACCCTTTACACCATGCCAGTACTGAACAGCAATTATTCGACCAACTTGACGCGGCTGCCCACGCCATTCAACAACATGGCGTAGCGAGTGTCACAGTAGATTTTAAGCAAAAAGTGTACATGCAGAGTATCGACGAGGCGCTCTGGCATCAGGCCACCGCAGCCTGTTTTGCCGCGTTGCCGGCTTTGTCGGGTTATAAAATTGTTATCGACATTAATGGTGCGTTTAATGATCAGCTTATAGAGCAGTCAGCGGCGCGACATTTTGCGGAACGGAGTATGGCGCCCAGCGCAGCGAATCTACTCGCGGTGGCGCTGCATGTCGAGTCGCTCGGCGACCAAGCTGGAATTCCCTTCATCACCCAGTTGCCGCTAGCCCCGAGTGCGGTGCAGGCGGCGACGCAACAGTCAGTTGAGGATGTCAGTGCACAAGATTCTGCCGTGGCAACGCATGTAGTGTGCAATGGTGTTGCACGACCGATAGACCGTGCTGCCGTTGGCTTTAAGGCCGGTAATTTAAGCTTTGTGGATGCCGCGCCCAATTTATTGGCTTGGCTGAAGCAGGCTAAGCTCAAAAGCGTGGCGGGCGCCACACTCGTATCGCCATTGCCGGTGGGAGAGCGCTTGGTGTCTGAGTTGGGTGATGGTGTGCTTACTTTGATTCGAGTGGACGACTAGTATGGCCAGAAAATCACGCACCACGTCTACGTTTAGCTTGTCATTTTTAGACATTATGTCGTGCGGCCTTGGCGCCGCAGTGCTGATTTTTTTACTGCTCAAAAATGTTGTCGATGGCCCTACGAATATTAGCGACCCTAAAACACTGGCCGAAGCCAATTTGCTCGCAGAGGAGATTTTACTCGGCGAGCAGCACCTCGCGCGCATTCGCAACACCATTAGCGAACTTAGCGACGAAGCGGTCACGGCGCAGGGCCTTGCGCGACGCATTAGCGAGGAGCTGGCAGCGCTAAAGAGTCAATTGCCAGATGATGCGCCCGATGCGCCGGTAACGGCCGAGGGTCTAAAGGCGCGTATCGCCGAGCTTGAAGAGCAAAAGCGTGCGCTACAAAATACCGATGTGTCGGGCAGCAAGGCATATGAGTTTAGCGGCGACGGCCAACGTCAGTATTTGACGGGTTTACGTATGTCGGGCCGCAATGTGCTTATTTTGGTCGACTCCTCGGCGAGTATGCTCGACGACAAGATTGTTAATATTGTGCGGCGAAGAAGTTTGCCCGAGGCGGTCAAAAATCAATCCCCCAAATGGTTGCGCACCAAAGCGATCGCCCAATGGGTAGTGGCTAACTTGCCCTTGCAAAGCGACTTTCAAATACTCAGTTTCAATAATGCGGTGACAGCAATTGTTGATCCTAAAATTAATAATTGGTATCGAGTCACGGATCGAGTTTCAGTCGCGAAAGCAGTACAGGGGTTGGATTCAGTGAGCCCGAGCAATGGTACGAATCTACAAAATGCCATTGAAGCAGCGATGCAGATGCGGCCACTGCCTGACACAATTTTCTTAATCACTGATGGCCTTCCAACGCTCGCCCGTGGTAGCGCGCAGCGGGGGTCGATTGATGGTCAAGAGCGCATGTGGCTGTTTTATAAGTCGATTGACTCTTTGGGACCGAACATTCCCATCAATACGATTTTGTTACCGCTTGAGGGTGACCCATACGCAGCGGGGGTGTACTGGCATTTGGCACAATTAAGCAAGGGCTCATTTTTAACGCCCGCACGGGGGTGGCCATGAGTCGGCGCAGTCGGCGCGCTTCGGCGGATGCCAATATTTCGTTTTTGGATATTATTTGTTGTGGTTTTGGCGCCATCATTTTATTGCTGGTGATCCTTAAGCCCACACAGCCACTAGTGTTGGAAGAGGCACCGATTGAACAGATGGGCCAGGTGCGGGCCTTGCAAGAGCGCTTGTTCGAAATTCGCGGACAAATTGAGTATCTAGAAACGGAGCTCAACGCTAAGCAGGAGCAATTGGGACAAACCGAGGAGCGCGTGGCAATCTTACGAGCGGAGTACGATGCGCTGCAGGCGCGCTTGGCGGCCAATGCCGATGGTGGCATGGACGATCAGGCGTCAGTCGCAGATCTGCAAGTTGCGCTACAAAGTTTAACGGCCGAAATGCGCGCATTGCTTAAGCGCCATAAAAGCAATAGTAATTACATTGGCGGTATTCCCGTTGACAGCGAATACATTATTTTTATTATCGATACCTCTGGCAGCATGCAAAATTTTGCATGGGGGCGCTTGATTCGGGAAGTGCGCAGCGTGTTGGCCATTTATCCGCAGGTAAAAGGCATTCAGATTATGGATGACCAAGGCCAGTATATGTTTTCGCAGTACGAGGGCGAATGGATCGCAGATTCGGTGATGTGGCGGCGTACTATCCTAGAGCGTTTGTCCGCTTGGAGCACCTTTAGTAGTAGTAGCCCCGAACAAGGTATTTATACCGCGATCCGTCGCCATTATGAAAAGGGCAAAAAAATCAGCCTATATGTATTTGGCGATGATTTTAATGGTCGCTCAATTGCGCGCACGGCGAATATTGTGCGGCAACTTAATGAGGCTAAATTGAACGGCGACACCTTGGTGCGCATCCATACGGTTGGTTTTCCGGTGCAGTTTGCGGGGCCACCAGGCATCAATAGTAACGCTATGCGATATGCCAATCTAATGCGCCTTTTGGCAGAGCAGAATAATGGCTCGTTTATTGGTTTGAACGATGTGCGTTAAGTGCGTTGACATTCGCGCAGCCAGCCATGGTTACGTAAATAGGCCGCACCGAATAGGCGTGGCGAGCAGCAGATTAGGTGCGCGATGCAATCAAAATAAGCGTTACGCACTGGTTAACGGAAATAGCTAAACTCATAGGACACAACATGCACACTTCTAAATTAATTTTGAGCGTATTGGGGGTCATTTTGTTGTCGGGCTGTGCGTCCAATGTGATCGTTGATGGCGACGTGCCTAAGCCTCTTATGCAGCGCTTGCCGGTCACTGCGAAGCTTAACTTCAGCGAAGCGTTTTCTAATTACTCCTATATTGAAGAAGACAAAGATCGAGCTATCAAAAGCTTGGATTTTGGCGCGGCGCAAACGGGAATGTTCAAACAAGTGTTTGGTAGCGCATTCACCTTGCTGAACTCATCGCGCCAAGACCAAACGCAGCCCGTGGACGTGGTTATAACGCCCAAAGTATTGAGCGTGCAATACAGTGCCCCACGCGAGACCGCATTGAACATCTACGAGGTTTCGCTTAAGTACCGCATAACGTTAACGGGGGCGAATGATGAAAATTTGGCTGATTGGGTGATTAAAGGTTACGGCAAAACCCCTACCGCGTTTTTAAAAGGCGCCGATGCCGCGTTTAACGCGGCCACTAATGTGGCGTTGCGTGATGTGGGTGCACAAATCAGTATCGGTCTGCCGTTACAGAGCAGGATTCAGGAGTTGGTGAAGTCTAAGGCGCGCGCGCAGACTGCAACGTTGCCATTGGCGACTCCAGATGCAGCGGTTGAGCAAACGGTTGAGCCGTCCGCAGCAGAGCCCGCGCTAAATTCAACGGAGGTTCAATAATGAACATTTCGCGACTCTTTCTAGCGTTACTCTTGCTCAGCGGTGCAAGTGCCTGCACCACCGTGAGCGTTGACCATGTGCAATTAGCGCCACCCATTACCCTGCAATCGGGTGAGTCGATGGTTATTTTAGGGCGGCACCACTCCGCAGAATACGAAACGGAGCCAAGCTTGGTGGAGTGCGTGGGTCAAAAAATAGCCAGTGACGTTAAGCAGGTTGCGGTGATTCCCGAAAAGCAATTTGTGGATGCACTTTATCCCTATTTTGAAGCGCGTACGGCGCCGCTGAGTACCGAGCGTCTTAAGGCTATTTTTGACTCACCTTTGGTGGCGCAAAAATTGAGTGCATTGGGTTTACGTTATATGGTCTGGATTGAGGGCTCTACTGAGCGCACGGGTTCTGCGGGCAGTATGGGCTGTGGCATCAGTACGGTTGGCGGTGGCTGTTTTGGCTTTGGCACTTGGGAGGATACAAGCGACTACGAGGCAATTATTTGGGACGTACAAAACTTTAGCGAAGCAGCGCGAGTGAGCACCGAAGCCATTGGAACGTCATACATGCCTGCGTTTGTGGTGCCTGTGCCGCTGGTGGCGCGGGTGCAATCGAACGCTTGCCAAGGTATGAGCACACAACTAAGCAATTTCTTTGTGGGCGAATCATCCACGCTTAAAGTGAGATCGAGGTAGTTGATGGACAGCACTGCTCAGGAGGTGTCGTATGGATAAGTTATGCAGGGCTCTCGCTTTGCGCCGTTATACCGTGGCGCTCGTGTGCGGTCTTGCACTGGGGTGGGCGGCCCACGCTTTTTCTCAATCGGCTGAAGGCTCTCCACCCGCTGAAGGCTCTTTACCGGCTGAAGGCTCTCCACCCGCTGAGGGCTCTCCTCCCGCTGAGGGCTCTCCACCCGCTGAAGGCTCTCCTCCCGCTGAAGGCTCTCCTCCCGCTGAAGGCGCTCGCTGGACGCATGCGAATCCACCGCTTACGGGTAAGGCGCTGAAGCTGCATCAGGAGGTTATGGCCAACGTTGAGCTGTACAACGATCCTGAATTACAGAGCTATGTACAAGCGCTTGGCGACCGCTTGGTTGAACAGTCGGAGGACGCGGGCAAAGACTATTATTTTTTCGTGCTGGATTCGCCAGGTGTAAATGCGATGACACCTGGCTATGGATTGGTGTATGTGTATCGAGGCTTGCTCACGCTTATGAATTCCGAGGCCGAGTTGGCGGGCGTGTTAGCGCACGAAATTGGGCACAACGTGGGGCGGCACATTTCTCGCACTGTGAGCGACATCACGCTCGGTAATATCGGTGCGGTGGTTGCGGGACTGCTTACAGGCAGTTCGAATGTCCTAAATTCAGTGGGTCTGGCCAACCAAGAACGCTTCGCCGAAAATCGACGCGAACGCGAGCTTGAGGCAGACGCCTATGCGGCCGAGTTTCTCTATGGCGCACAATACGAACCGTCCGAGTTTTTGTCCGCGCTAGGGGCTTTGAAGGACCACAGCGATTTTCAAGCACGCTTTGCCAATCAAAATGTGGGCTACCACGGAACTTTTTCGTCGCACCCGCGTGACGACCTGCGCTTACAACAAGTAATCGCTAAAGCCGGTGCTTTGCCTCCAGGCGAGGCAACGGTTGGGCGCGACACTTGGCGTGCAGTGTCGGCTGGCTTAGTGGTAGGCGCTAACTATACTGGTAATAAAAAGCCCACCCAAGAACGCTATCTTAATCGGCAACTCGGTATTACGTTTGTGTATCCTAAGTCTTGGAGTCTGCAAACCAAGCAGACCCCTTTGGGTACCGACGTGTTGTTAAAAAACCCTGAAAACACGGTGCAGCTTACCATCGGGACGCGGGCTATTAACAATACTACAGAAACCGTGCGCACTGCATTTGATGTGTTGCATCCAGCCAGCGACACGGCCAGCGTTGATCTGGAGGATGAGCAAAAGAATTTGATTGGCGTGATTGGCGCTGACCAAACGCGCCGCCTTGCATTAAAGCGTTTTGGCCGATTTGATTTTCATTTTGTGGGCATCGCGAAAAATAATGCGCTCACTCCAGAGCAAGATAAAGCCTTGGTTGAAATCATTATGGATTTTCGTCGATTTACGCAATCTGATTTACCGCCCGAGTTTGTTACCCGAATTAAGTATAAGCGTCTTGAGCCTGGCGAAACTTTTGCCAGCCTTGCGCAAAGATACGGGGGCGGCGAAGCCAACGAACAAATGCTTCGGCTGCTCAACGGTTATTACCCGCGTGGCGAGGCTGAACCAGGAACTTGGCTAAAAGTGCTTAGTAAAGCGCCCACTTCGGTGCAGTAGTGGTAAAATGCGTGGTTTCTAACTGAATCACGCACTCATTGCATTTTTTTCATGGCCGGACATAGTAAGTGGGCGAACATCAAGCATCGCAAAGCCGCGCAAGACGCCAAGCGCGGCAAAGTCTTTACCAAGCATATTCGTGAGATTACCGTTGCTGCTCGTGAGGGTGGGGGCGAAGTTCAAGATAATCCCCGTTTGCGCATTGCCGTAGACAAAGCGTTGGGCGCGAATATGACGCGCGACACCATCGATCGCGCCATCAAGCGTGGTACGGGTGACCTAGAGGGCGTTAGCTATGAGGATATTCGTTACGAAGGCTATGCCCCAGCGGGGATCGCCGTGCTAGTCGAATGCTCTACGGACAATCGCAATCGTACGGTGGCGGAAGTGCGTCACGCGTTTAGCAAATACAATGGCAATATGGGTACCGAGGGGTCGGTCGCTTATATGTTTCAGCGTATTGGTATTATTTCTCTACCCGCAGGCACCGACGAAGAAGCCGTGATGGAACTCGTGCTTGATGCGGGGGCGCAAGATATTGAAACCCTTGACGACACCACGGTCGAGATCCAGTGTCCGCCCGAGGTGTTTAATCAAGTGGTTAACATTCTCATCGAAGCGGGTTTGGAACCAGAGTCTTCTGAAGTCATTCAAAAAGCGGATAATGAGATTAGTCTGACCGTAGAAGACGCCGAAAAAGTCATTAAACTCATAGACGCTTTGGAAGATCTGGACGATGTGCAGGATGTATTCACGAATGCCGACTTCCCTGACGCGTTGTTTGCCGAGGCCGGCTAGGGCCGCTCTTGTGCCCCGCGCCTGTTAGTCACCGTTATTGCCACTTCAATGGCCTCTTCGCCCACGATTATTCTGGGAATCGATCCCGGATCACAAATTACGGGAGTGGGCGTTATCGAGGTTACCGGCAATCAATTAAAGTACGTGCATTGCGAATCGGTGCGATTGCCCATGGGTGAACTCAGTGAACGGCTTAGAGTGCTGTATGCACGTTTGTCGGTATTAATCGAACAATTGCGCCCACAGGTGGTCTCGATCGAGCGAGTGTTTTTGGCGAAAAGTCCGCAGTCAGCGCTCGTGCTTGGGCACGCGCGCGGTGCGGCAATGTTGGCGGCGGTCAATTACGCGATTCCGATTGTTGAGTACTCGGCCACTGAAATAAAAAAGTCGGTGGTGG